>DASYUT010000214.1 GCA_036000965.1 Actinomycetes bacterium | reverse complement strand
CTGGCGACCCGGGGGCAGGGTCGTCACCACGTCTCCGAAGCTGCCTGCCCAGCTCAGCGACTGCGAGGGAAGCTGACCATGGCGCTCACCGTCGCCGTCACCGGACCGACCGGGGAGATCGGCACATCGGTGGTCCGCGCGGCGGTCGTCGGCGCCGGGCCGCCGGGGGGGTGACCACGTGCAGCAGCTGACGGGACTGGATGCGGCGTTCCTGGCCATGGAGACCCGGACGGTGTTCGGTCATGTGGGAAGCGTCTGCATCGTCGACCCGTCGACCGCGCCCGAGCCCTTGACGCTGGAGCGGTTCACCCGGGTGGTCGAGTCCCGGCTGCCACTGGTCCCGCTGCTCCGCCGCCGCCTGGTCGACGTGCCACTGGGCCTGGACCAGCCGTACTGGATCGAGGATCCCGACTTCGACATCGAGTTCCACGTCCGGGAACTTGCCCTGCCGTTCCCCGGCAGCGATCGGCAGCTCGCCGAGCAGGCCGCCCGTCTGCACGCTCGTCCGCTGGACCGCAGCCGACCGCTCTGGGAGCTCTACCTGATCTTCGGGCTGCAGGGTGGACGGGCGGCGATCTACAGCAAGGTCCACCATGCGGCCATCGACGGCGTGTCCGGCAACGACGTCCTCGCCGCACTGCTCGACCTGTCGCCCGAGGGTCGCAGGCTGCCCGACCCGCCACCTCCCAAGACGGAGCGGCAACCGGGCGCGGTCGAGTTGCTCGCGCGCAGCGCCGTATCGCTCGCCGGTCACCCGGTCCGTGTGGCGCGGCTCTGCGTCGACCTGCTCCGGTCAGCGCCTGCGCTGGTGGCCAGCCCGGCACGGCCGAGGTTGCCGCTGGTCGACCGGCTGCTGCGACGGGATGGGGAGGCCATCCTGTCGCAGCCCGGTCTGCGGGCGCCGGGGACGCCGTTCAACCGATCGATCACCCAGCACCGGCGGTGGGGGTTCTCCAGCCTGCCCCTGTCGGAGGTCAAGCGCGTGAAGAACGCGTTGGGGGTCACGGTCAACGACGTCGTCATGGCGTTGTGCGCGGGGGCGCTGCGCCGGTGGCTGGCCGACCACGACGCCCTGCCCGCTGTCCCGCTGATCGCCGCGGTACCGGTCTCGGTCCGGACCGAGGAGCAGCAGGGCACCCACGGCAACCGGGTCTCCACCATGCTCGCCATCCTGCCTACCCAGCTTGCCGACCCACGCGACCGCCTGCGGGTGGTGCATGAGGCCATGCGCGCCGCGAAGGAGCAGCACGACGCGCTGCCGGCGAACCTGTTGACCGACGTCACCCAGTTCGCGGTGCCGGCGCTTGCCGGGCAGGCCGCCCGGGTGGCCGCGCGCCTCCGCCTGGTCGAACGGGCCAGCCTCTTCAACCTGATCATCTCGAACGTCCCCGGCCCCAACGTGCCGCTCTACTACGCCGGCGCCGAACTGCTCGCGTACTACCCGCTGTCCGCGATCGTCGACGGCCAAGGCCTCAACATCACGGCAATGAGCTACCGGGACACCCTGTTCTTCGGGGTCATCGCGTGCCGCGAGCTGGTGCCCGACGTCGACAGGCTCACGGCCTACCTGGAGGAGGAGCTGCGGGTGCTGACCGACAGCCTCGACAACGCGGCGACACGGCGTGGCA
Organism: Actinomycetes bacterium; assembly: GCA_036000965.1. Classification (NCBI taxonomy): domain Bacteria; kingdom Bacillati; phylum Actinomycetota; class Actinomycetes; species Actinomycetes bacterium. The sequence goes on along the minus strand of DASYUT010000214.1, from coordinate 12,910 downwards.
AGTGACTGCCGGGGCGCCCGTGCGCACGGGCGCCCCGGCAGTCAGTGGTGGCTATGACTGCGGCTCGAGGGCGAATGAGCCGTATGCCGGCTTGCCCGCCGGCTGGTAGACATGGACCGCGACCCCGGTGCTGGTCGTCTTGGTGTCGACCAGTCGCAGCGCGGCCGGGGCGATCCCGTCCCTGAACAGCCGCTTGCCGCTGCCCAGGACAACCGGGTAGATCCATAGGCGGTACTCGTCGATCAGGTCGTGGGCCATCAGGGTCTGGGCGAGCTGGCCACTGCCGTGGACCTGGAGTTCGTTCCCGGGCTGGCGCTTCAGCTTGGCGACCTCGTCCGCGAGATCCCCCTTCAGCAGCGTGGAGTTGTTCCACTGGAGCTTGTCCAGGGTCGTGGAGGCGACGTACTTGGGCAGCTTGTTGAGCTTGGTCGCGACCGGGTCGGCCTCGTCGGTGACCTGCGGCCACCACGCCGCGAAGATCTGGTAGGTCCTTCGCCCCAGCAGGAAGGCGTCCGCCGCGGCGAACCAGTCGGCGACGAAGCGCCCCATGTCCTCGTCGGCGTAGGGGACCAGCCAGCCGCCTTGGTCGAACCCGTCGCTGCGGTCTTCCTCCGCACCCTCAGGTCCCTGCATGGCTCCCAGGCGGTCACCGTGGACTCCTGGGTGACGCCGGCGAGGGTCATTCGCGCCGCGCCACCCTCGCGGGGCTCGACCTGGTTGCGGCCCATGAACCAGGCGTCGATGCCCGGGCCCGTGGCGATCGCCTCCCAGACCTGCTCGGGGGTGGCGTCCAGGGTGATCTCCTTGCGGAGCTCGAATTCATGGCCCATCTCGGCACTCCTCAGGTCTCGGTGTCGGTGTCGGTCTTGGCCGGCCTGGTGGTGACGCTGGGATGGAGGGCGACGACCAGGCGGTGCTCACGCCCGCCTTCGGCGGTCTGGTCGTGGTACCTGCCGATCAGCGCGGCGACCGTGCTGGCCAGCTCCTCGGCGAAGGCGGCACGGTCGGCCGCCGTCGCGAACCGCACCTCGCCGTCGATGGCGAAGGTGGCCAGCGGTTTGCCGGCCTTGGTCGCGCCGGTGATGAGGGCGCCCACGTCGCGGACCAGCTGGGCGGCCAGGGCGAGCAGCCAGCGGGCCGAGAGCCGGTCAGGGAAGCGGCCCGGGTCGGGCGCCACCGCGCCGAGGACGGCCGGGGAGATCACGTAGGCCGCCGCGGTGGCCTGCAGGACCCGTTCGGTGCAGTTGCCCTTGCGGCGCTCCTCCACGAGGGTGACGAGGCCGTGACGCTCCAGCGCGCGGAGGTGGTAGTTCACCTTCTGCCTGGGCAGGCCCACCCGGGCGGCCAGGGTCGTGGCCGAGGCGGGTTCGTGGAGCTCGGCCAGCAGCCGGGCCCGGATCGGGTCGAGGGTGGCCTCGGCGGCGGCGGGGTCGTCGATGAGGGTGACGTCGAGCATGTCGCCAGGGTGCCACCGACAAGTCATGTTGTCAAAATGCTTGAAGTTGTCGGCGCCACGGTGCGGAGGTCCATGGCATGCGCTGTTGCATTGGGCGGAGGTCTCGTCCACGAACCAGCGATCTCCCACGGGTGCCGGCAGGGGCGGGCGGCGTCGGCCAGCAGCGGCGTGCACCGCACCACCCAGCGGTACACGGTGACGTGGTCGACCTCGACCCCACGCTCGGCGAGCAGCTCCTCGACGTCGCGGTAGGAGAGGCCGAAGCGCAGCCCCGTGGCCAGCGCCAGCCACTGGTGCTCCCCCACCAGAGGGAGGTGGGGCGCCGATCTCCCCGGCGCGGGCGAGCGCGCGGTCCCGGGCCGCGTGCCAGCATCACGCCAGCGGCGGAGAGATCGGCTCTGGGAGGCGACCATGGACGACGGCGCTGGACGGCGGTGGCTCGGCTGGGAGACAGCACTCGGCGGGCTGCTCTTGCTGCTCGGGATTGTGGTCTTGCTCGGTCAGGCCTTCCACCTGGACCTGGGACGGGTCGGCTGGCCGGTCTTCGTGATCGTCCCGGGCCTCGCCCTGCTGGGGCTCGGCCTGGCCGCGCCCGGCCGCTTGGGTGAGGTGCTGGCCACGGTCGGCGGCGTGGTCACCATGGCCGGGTTGGTGCTGCTGTTCCAGAACGCGACCGGCCGGTTTGAGACCTGGGCCTACGCCTGGACCCTGGTGGTGCTGGTCGGTGGTGGGATCGGGCGGTGGCTGCTGGGTGTCGTGCGCGACCGTCGCGACCTGGCCGCCAGCGGCGGTTGGCTGATCGCAGCCGGGCTGGTCGCCTTCCTGGTCTCCGCGGTCTTCTTCGAGGTCGTGGTCGGGATCGGCGGCCGCCGCTACGGGGTGGCCGGCCGCTACGCCCTGCCGGCCCTGCTGATCCTGGCCGGGCTGGTCCTGCTCGGCCGTAGGCTGCTGGCGGTCAGGCGGCCGTGAGGTCAGGCCTCCCGCGGCGAGCAACGTCGCGGTGGGGAAACCCATGGCAGCCCATCTCCAGTTGACACTGCACACGGTGTTGCTCAAAGGGGATCTGGGCTCGGCTTGGGTGCTGCAGGCGGTTTGGGGAGGAGGTCGTCGGCTACCCGGCGGTTCCCGCAGGGTTGTTGGCCGGCGGTGCGGGCCGCGACGGCGAGAGGCGCGAGCAGGACGGGCGGGGTGATGGCGCGGCGGCAGCCAGGAACCGGGTCGCGGGCGGGGGTCCCGGAGGCGCAGGTGGCCGGCGGTGCTCGCCGGGGTGGGCCTGGCGGGGCTGGTCGACGTGATCGTGTTCCACCAGCTGCTGGGCTCGCACCACTTCTACGACCGGTCGACCTAGCGCTGCTCGCTTGCCAGCCGTAGCCCCAGCCCGAGGAGTACGGCGCCCGTCAGGCCATCCAGGACACGGCGAATCCTCGGTCGGCGCAGGACATCGCCTGCCTTGGCGACCACGATGGCGTAGCCCGTGAGCCAGATGAGTGTCAGCACGCAGAAGACAAGGCCGAGGACGAGCAGGACGAAGACCGAGGCGTCCCCGCGGGAGGTGAACTGCGGCAGCAGGCTCATGAAGAACACGGCCATCTTGGGGTTCCCGAGGTTGCTGATCACCCCTTGGCGATAGGCAACCAAAGGGGTGAGACGGCGCGCGGACCCCTCGTCGATCGCCGCTCGTCTCGGCCCATCGGAACGCAGCGCGCCAGACAGCGCCTGCGTTCCGAGAACCACCAGGTACGCGGCGCCCGCGAGCTTGAGGGCGACGAAGGCCGGCTCGGAGGCGACCAGGAGGGCCGCAATCCCTGCGCCCGTGGCGAGCGCCCAGGCCGCCTGTCCCGTCACGACCCCAAGCGCGGTAACGACCCCAAGCGCGGTAACGACCCCACACCTTCGGTGGCCGAGCAACGCATTGCGAACCGTCAGCGCGGTGTCCTGTCCCGGCGTGACGATGACCAGGACACTGATCCCGAGGAACCCCATGAAGTCGCCTGCCACGTCCCGCATTGTCGCTCGCCAGGTCGTTTCACGCGAGTGCTGGTCACCTTCCAGCGGCCCGTGGGTTGTGTTGCTTTCTGCCGACGAACGGCAGCCTGAAGCGACAACGCCCGCTCAGGATCAGCTCGCCACGGCCAGCTCGCTAAACGCCACCGCCACCCGCCGGGTGGCCGGCGCCTTAACGGCCAGCTGCTCGCGGGCGAGCGTGCCGCTGGCCGTGGCAGTCTCCATCATGGGGTCAGCAGCTCCCATCCCGCCAGCCTCGTCGACGGGATCGGCGGTATCCTCGCGGTCTCCGGGCACGGATCGGTGGATCGGCGTCCTTGCGATGGGGGGTGGCGTGGACCGACGCGCGGTCGAGAACATGTGGGAGTCGTTCCGGCAGGCCTGTGGGGTCGACGCCGACGACCACGACGCGTTTGCCTTCGGCGACTCGCCTGCGATGGCCGACGAGCTCGCCGACCTGGTGCTGCACGGGCCCAAGCGGGCCACGGCCGGGCTGCTGCTGGAGTTCGAGCGCGACCACGAGCCGGTCCCCCGGGAAGGCGGGTACTGGGTCGTGGCCGACGGCCGCGGCCTGCCGGTGTGCGTGATCCGGACCACCCAGGTCGAGATCAAGCCGCTGCGCGAGGTTGACGCTGGCTTCGCGTGGGATGAGGGCGAGGGCGAGCGGACCTTGGCGTGGTGGCTGGACGCCCACCGCCGGTACTTCACGCGACGCTGCGCCGAGCTGGGCATCCGGTTCTCCGACGAGCTACCGACGGTGTTCGAACGCTTCGAGCTCGTCTGGCCCCGGCCTGAAGAGGTCGGCTCCAGGTCCTGACCGCAGTTGTGCCCATGCTCCCAGAGTGGGCATCGCCGGCGCCGCGGGTTCGGCCTGCGGGCGGCAAAGCCGATCGCGGTTGCGGGAGGCGTCGTTGCTGGCTAGGCTGAGCGCAATTCTGCGCGACTGTGATTTGGGTCGCGCGGGTATGCCGTGAAAGGAGTCCGATGGGCACCAAGACCATCACCATGTACGTTTCCGACATGGATGCGCAGGAGATTGCCGCTGGGCAGGCCTATCAGCTCACCATCCGCCATCCCGACGGGTCGACCCAGCAGCTGGATATCTCGGCGCAGAACTATCAGGGCCTGAAGCTCGAGGGCCTCGGCAAGGTGCTGAAAAAGCGCGGCCGCAAGCCGGGCAGCGGCACCGCCAACGGTGCCGCCGGCACCGCCGGCACTCGCCGACGTCGGAGCCGCTCGCCCAACGGCGACGCCAAGCCTGCCCGCTCCTGAGCTCGGCGGGGGTGGGCGCGGCGCGCCCGCACACGACACAGCATCAGGGAATTCACCGGGCAGTCGATCGACGAATCCGACCTCTCCAACCGCCGCGGTACCGACGGGCCAGAGTCCCGGCAGCCCGCGCTGAGCGGCGCGAGCATCACCCGCGAGGCGTCGTGTAACCCTGCCCGGTCCGCGGTCAACGCTGGTAAAGCCCCACGAGCTCCACGACGGCGAGGATCCTGCCCGCCAGGGCCCGCTCCAGCTCGTCGCTGCCGGCACCAGGCGGGACCCGCAGGTCGTCGGCCACGGCATGCAGCCGGAACCGGTAGCGGTGGCGGCCGTGACCGCGGGGCGGGCAGGGCCCGCGGTAGCCGACCGTGCCGAAGTCGTTGCGGCCTTCGACCGGCGCGGCCTCCCCTTCGGCGAGCCCGCCCGCGTCCGGGTCGATACCCCAGGCGAGCCAGTGGACGAAGCGGCCGCTTGGCGCATCTGGATCGTCCACGATCAGCGCGAGCGACCGCGTTCCGGCGGGTGGCGGCGACCACGACAGCGGTGGCGAGCGGTCCTCCCCGTCGCAGGTGTGGCGGCGCGGGATGGGTCCGTGGTTCGCAAAAGCGCTGCTGGTGAGCGAGAACCCGGTCACTGCGCACCTCCATGGGTGTCCAGGAGCCACCCTCGGCCACGCGATCCTGGCTCCACATCATGCGACGGCGGCACCGAGGTGACCAGCATCCCACCCTGCTCGCGGACGGCGGAGCGGGGCCGGTCAACGCCGCTCCGAGCAGGAATCCCGCGGGGTCGCGGGGGCGGCGCCGCCCTTCATTCCCGGCAGCCTGCCGCTGCCGTGTGAAGCGCGCTCCAGGGCGTTGGGGTTCAGGGCGAATCGCTGCGACCCGCCCTCCACGTCCACGCGACCCGCCCTCCGCCATCCACGAGGGCGGGGAGGGGCAGGCCGGGCCGACTACGAGACGTTCTGGCTCACGCCGGCCAAGGCGTTCGTGGTCGCCGCCGTCGCGGGCTGGTCGTCGTGTAGGGCCTCGGCGGTGAGCCGGGGCAGCTCGGCGTTGGTCACTCGGATCAGCGTCGCCCCGAGGGCCAGGGAGAGGAAGATCCCGACGAGGCCCCACACGACCTTGGGCGATGCATCTGTGTGGTGGATGGCCTGACTGGGAAGGGGGGAACAGTGGCCTGACTGGGAAGGGGGAGCCGTGCTGGTCTGGATCTGCGCAACCTGCGGCAACCACTATCCGGACACCGACCAGGCGCCCCGAGTCTGTGCCATCTGCGCGGACGAGCGCCAGTGGGTGCCCGCGACCGGCCAGCGGTGGACCACGCTGGAGGAGCTGCGCGCGGCCGGGCACCGCGGTGACGTCCGCGAGGTGGAGCCGGGCCTGGTCGGGATCGGCGTGGACCCGCCGTTCGCCATCGGCCAGCGGGCGCTGCTGGTGCGCACGCCCGAGGGCAACCTGCTGTGGGACCCGCCCGGCTTCCTCGACGAGCGGGCCCTGCAGGCGGTCAGGGACGCCGGGGGGCTGCGCGCGGTCAGCGCGAGCCACCCCCACTTCTACGGCGCGATCACCGAGTGGAGCCACGCCCTCGACGCCGAGATCCTGTTGCCCGAGGCCGACGCCTCCTGGCTCACCCGCCCCGACCCTGCGGTGCGGACCTGGTCTGGCTCGCTGCCGGTACTTCCCGGCGTCACCCTGGTCCAGTGCGGCGGGCACTTCGCGGGCAGCGCGGTCGTGCACTGGGCCGCGGGGGCCGCGGGCGCCGGTGCGCTGCTCAGCGGCGACACCGTCTTCGTGACCCCGGGCGAGGACCGGGTCAGCTTCGTGCGGAGCGCGCCGAACCGGCTGCCGCTGCCCGAGCGGGCGGTCCGCGGCGTCGTCGACGCGGTGCGACCCTACCGGTTCGACCGCATCTACGGCGGCTGGTGGGAGCCGGTGCTGCGCGGGGATGCCCAGCGGGTGGTGGAGAACTCCGCCGAGCGGTACATCCAGTGGCTACGCGGCGAGGTGGCACTATGAGCGCGTTCACCTCACCGAGGGAGCGATCTTCCGTCTTCGCCCTTCCATAGCGCCCGCGCTGACTGGTTTGAAGCAGTCACGGTCATACGGACCGCCGCGCAGTACGACGGGACAGCCAAACGGCGTGACTTGTCAGGCTGCTCACGAGCGCAAAATGCGAAAACAGCGTCACTGCGTTTGATTACCGCAGTGATAAGGGCGAGTACACGGGATGCCTGGAGCAACGGGGAGCGCTCGTCCTCGACCCACCACCGGCCCTCCAGCACCGGCATCGAAAAGCCCGCCCCTGCCTGCGCGGCGAGCGCCAGGACCTGCCCGGCGACCGCGTACAGGGCCTGGCAGCTCTCCCAGTACACCGGCCCGCCTCAGTGCAGCGCCGCAGCTTGCCGTCGTCGTTCATCCATGAACGCACCCGCTCCACCACCCAGCGCCGGCCTGCCTGGACCGGGGCGGGCATCCCCTTGCGGGCGATCGTGGCGGTAACCCCAGCTCGTCCAGCAGCGCGCTGGTCACCGCACTGTCGTCGCCAGGTCAAGGTGGACGTCGGCGTCCTGCGGGAAGGTGCCGACCTGCAGCGTCGCGGCCCCAGGGGTCGGGCCGAGCAGCGGCGAGTCGTGCCGGTTGGATGGACGGTGACCCCGGCGAGGTGGACTTCGACGTCCCGTCCAGCGTGGAGGCGGCCGGGCTCGCGGCGAGGCCAAGGCCGCCGGTCACTCGGACGGCATCAGGATCCAGAGGATCGGATAGATGATGATCTGGGATCCAGGGATCACGATCAGCGTGACGATGAACAGGATCCTCATCGTCCACGGCCCGATCCCGAACCGCCTCGCCAGACCGGCGCAGACCCCTGCCAGGATGCGGCCCTGGCGGGGACGGACGAGACCCTGGCGGCGGAACGACTCCATACTTCGACAACTCCTCTGGCGACAGCGACACGCTCGACGACCACGCTAGCGGAGTCCCATGTCGAGGGCATCGGGGTCACCTCCACAACCGCGTTCCGGCGCCGTATGGATGAGGCCGCTCGCGAGCGCGCCCAAACGAGGGCATGTGAGCCCCCATTTCCCCGTGGGTGGACCTCAGACGCCACCTTGGCTGCGAATCTCGTAGGGCGAGCTCAGGCGCGGGCAGGCTCGGCGTTGCCGTTGGGCGACCGTGAAGGGTGCGCAAACGCGTCCTCCGCGCACTCTTGATCTGGCAACACGGCGCGACGTGTTGACTCGCTGACTGTCGGCTCCTACGGTTGGAGCGGAGTGCCCCCGACGAAGGAGTCGGTCATGTCCGTCCGTCCGCCGAGCCCCGACGAGCTGGCGGCGGTCGCCGCCAGGTACGGCCTGGGCCTTTCCGCCGCCGACATCGAGGAGTTCGAGCCGTTCGTCGCCGGCCTGCTGGGCTCCTGGGACAAGGTGGAGCGGCTCTACGCCAGGACCGCTCCGACGCCGCCCACCGACCGGGCCTGGCAGCGCCCTTCCGACGAGGAGAACCCGCTGGGTGCGTGGTATGTCCGCACCGACATCACCGAGGCCGACGGCGGCCCGCTGGCCGGCCGCGCGGTGGCGATCAAGGACAACACGATGGTCGCCGGCGTGCCGATGATGAACGGCTCGCGGACCGTCGAGGGCTTCGTGCCTACTCGGGATGCCACGATCGTCTCCCGGCTGCTCGCGGCGGGCGCGACGATCACCGGGAAGGCGGTCTGCGAGGACCTCTGCTTCTCCGGCGGCAGCCACACCTCGCGCACCGGGCCGGTACGCAACCCGTGGGACCCGTCGCGGAGCGCAGGCGGGTCGTCCAGCGGCAGTGCAGCGCTCGTCGCATCCGGCGCGGTCGACATGGCAACCGGTGGTGACCAGGGCGGTTCGGTACGCATCCCGAGCGCGTACAGCGGCTCCGTCGGACACAAGCCGACGCACGGCCTGGTGCCCTACACCGGGGCGTTCCCGATCGAGTTCACCCTCGACCATCTCGGTCCGATGACCCGCACCGTGAGCGACGCCGCGCTCATGCTCGGCGTGATGGCCGGCCCGGACGGCTACGACGCCCGCCAGCCACGCGACGTCGTGCCGCAGGACTACGTCGGCGCGCTGGCCAGCGACGCGGCCGGGCTCCGGATCGGTGTGGTCGCCGAGGGCTTCGGCATCGAAGGGGTCTCGCAGCAGGGCGTGGATGACGCCGTGCGATCGGCCGTGGAAACGCTGCGGTCGGCCGGTCTGGTCGCGGAGGACGTGTCCATCCCGTGGCACGCCGATGCGATGCCGGTCTGGGACGTGATCGCCACCGAGGGCGCGACCGCGCAGATGGTCGACGGCAACGCCTACGGCATGAACTGGCAGGGACTGTACGACCCGGAGCTGATCGCGCACTACGGGCAGCAGTGGCGGGAGCGCGGCGCGGACTTCTCCGAGACGGTCAAGCTCGTGCTGCTGGCCGGCCGGCACGCGATCGACAGCCAGCACGGCAGGCACTACGCGATGGCCCGCAACCTCGCCTACGAGCTGCGCAAGGCCTACGACGACGCGCTCGAGCGCTACGACGTCCTCGTCATGCCGACGCTGCCGCTCACCGCGACCGAGCTCCCACCCGCCGACGCCCCGCGCAACGTCTACATCCCGCGCGCCCTGGAGATGATCGCCAACACCGCGCCGTTCGACGTCACCGGCCACCCGGCCACGTCGGTGCCCGCCGGTCTGGTGGACGGCTTGCCGGCCGGGCTCATGATCGTCGGCAAGCACTTCGAGGACGCCACCCCGCTGCGGGTGGCGCAGGCCTATGAGAAGGCGGTCGGGGGCTTCCCGATGCCGACCACGCCCGCAGCCGTAGGGAGCAGCCCATGAACGGTGCCCATGACCTTGGTGGTCTCGACGGCCTCGGCCCGGTCGTCGTCGAGAAGGACGAACCGGTCTTCCACTCGGAGTGGGAGAAGGCGGCCTTCGCCATGTTCTCCATGCCTTTCCGGGCGGGGTTTTTCGGCGTCGACCAGTTCCGCCACGGCATCGAGCAGATGCACCCTGCGGAGTACCTGGCCTCGCGCTACTACGAGCACTGGATGCACACCGTCGAGCACTACGGCGAGAAGGCGGGCGTGCTGGACCCCGCCGAGATCGAGCGGCGGACCCGGCACTACCTGGAGCACCCGGACGAGCCGCTGCCGCAGCGTGACGACCCCGACCTGCTCGCGTTCGTCAACGGGGTCGTCAAGACCGGGGCCCCGGCCGGCAGGCCGTCCGGCGCGGCGCCCAAGTTCGCGGTCGGCGACCGGGTCCGGGTCATCGACGACAGCCCGCTCGACCACACCCGCAAGGCCCGCTACATCCGGGGCAAGACCGGCGTCATCGAGCACGCGCACGGCACGTTCATCTACCCGGACAGCGCCGGGAACGGGCGGGGCGAGGACCCCAAGCACGTCTACACCGTCAAGTTCGACTCCACCCATCTCTGGGGTCCGGAAGCCGGGGATCCCAACGCATCGGTGTACTTCGACGTCTGGGAGCCCTACCTCGAGAAGGCCTGAGATCTGCTCGCCGAGCCGACCTACCGGCACCGCCCGCACCGACCCTTCCCCAGCCTGCGCGTGAGGAGAAACAGCCGAGATGAGCGCAACCGAGAGCCCGCTGCCCGTCACCATGCACCAACGCTCGGACGCCGAGGTGGCAGCCCGGGTCAAGGCCCTTGAGTCGATCATGATCGAGAAGGGCATCATGACCACCGAGGCGGTCGACCGCCTCGCGGAGATCTACGAGAACGAAGTCGGCCCGCAGCTCGGCGCGTCGGTCGTGGCCAAGGCGTGGAGCGATCCCGGGTTCCGCGAGCGGCTGCTCGCCAACGGCACTGAAGCCTGTGCCGAGATGGGCATCGGCGGCCTGCAGGGCGAGGACATGGTCGTCGTGGAGAACACCGGCACGGTGCACAACGTGATCGTCTGCACGCTGTGCTCCTGCTACCCGTGGCCGGTGCTCGGGCTGCCGCCGAACTGGTACAAGTACCCGGCCTACCGCTCCAGCATCGTCCGGGCGCCGCGCCAGGTGCTGCGCGAGAGCTTCGGATTCGACATCCCCGAGTCGGTCGAGATCCGGGTCTGGGACTCCTCCTCGGAGATGCGCTACTGGGTGCTGCCGCTGCGCCCCGAGGGCACCGAAGGGATGAGCGAGTCCGAGCTCGCCGCGCTCGTGACGCGCGACTCGATGATCGGCACCGGCCCGACAGCGACCCCATGAGGACCGACACGACGCAGGTCGGTGACGCCCGGCGGCGGGTGGAGCAACTGCTCACCGAGCTACCGGGCGATGCCGATCAACTGTCCTTCAACCATCCCTGGGAGCTGCGCGCATTCGCGCTGGCGGTGGCGGCCTACCACAACGGGCAGTACGACTGGAGCGAGTTCCAGCTGGCCCTGATCGGCGCCATCCGGCAGTGGGAGGACGGTGCGGCGGACGAGCCGTGGCGCTACTACGACCGGTGGCTGGAGGCGCTGGAGACCGTGCTGTCGGGCAACGGGGTCCTGGTAGGCACCGAGCTGGACGACCGGACCGGCGCCATGCTCGCCACACCGCGCGACGCCAACCACCACCACACCCACCGGGAGCCGGTCGCCGTCGACCCGGCGCGCTGAGCCGGAACCTCACCGGCCACCCTGCCTCGCTCTCAGAAGCACGTACAGCCGTCGCAGCCAGATGGTGTCGACCAGCTCCTCCACCTCCTGGTCGAGCTGCGTCGTCCCGGTCCGCGGTGGAGTTCCTCGCCGGGCTGGCCGCGGGGCGGGTCCTGGAACTCGCGATCGGGACCGGCCGGGTCGCGCTGCCCTGGCCTCCCGGGGTATCACCTCGAGGGCGTCGACGCCTCGGCGGCGATGGTGGCACGGCTCCGCGCCAAACCGGGTGGTGAGCAGATCCCGGTCACCATCGGTGACATGGCCGAGGTGCCGGCAAGGCCTCCCGATAGCTTCCAGCGCAAGAACGGCGAGTGCGACGGGTGTGGCAGAGGCTGGCTCTCCTGGCGTCGCGCGTGGCCGAGGAACCGTAAAGGAGCACCATCCTGTTCAGGTTGATGGTGGGTATGCTCGTCAACGAGCCGGGCTGAGGCCGCCGTCCTGGGACCGCTTCTCCAACGGGCGGGCAGAGTGGCGGTCTCAACCGGTCAATGCACCACCGTTAGCGGGCGGTCTCGTCGTCACCCTGGCCTCGGTTGCCCATACGGACGGCGGCCGGTCCGCGGCTGGGCCGGCGCATTCGACGTTGTCGTCGTGGCCGTCTTGAAGGCGGGAACGCACCGGTTCGCCTGCCCTCGGTAGAACGCTCGATGCAAGCCGTTTCCTCGCAGCGTAGAGTTGTCCCCCAGAGGGACGACAAGCAGAAACGGAGCGCGCTGCGGTGCCTCAGACAACCGAACCCAGCTACCTGCGCACGACACAGGTCGCCGAGCTCCTCCAGGTGTCACCAAAGACCGTCAGCCGCTGGGCCAAGGAGGGCAAGCTGCCCTACCTGCGCACCCTCGGCGGCCACCGACGCTACCCCGACCGGGAGATCCGGGCGCTGCTGGAAACCCTGTCAGAACCACTGGCGGCCGACCAGCAGTACGCGACCTCTTCATAGGCACTGGCGGTTCGCCGCAGGCTCCGGCCGGGCCAGATCTCGGCGGCCGGCCAGGCGACCTCCTCCTCGCAGAAGCTGACGGTCTGCTCGGCTCGTGCCCGGCACCAGGGCGGTCGTGGGTGCTCGCCAGCACGTTGAGCCGCTGTCCATACCAGGTCTCAAGCCAGGTGGACGGAATCACACAGCGCGAAAGCGCGGACTGGAAAGCTACCAAGCCCGCGTAGCTTGACCGGCACCGCGAAGAAGGCAAACGGTCGGTCGCCGATCGCGCCGAGGTTGCACAGGTGCTCCACGATCGGGACGCCGGCCCCAAGCAAGATCGAGTGTGCCGGCCGCCGGCTATCAGCCGGGTCGTCGATGTTGAGCGAGTCGATGCCGACCAGCGCGGCCCCGGCGTCGGCCAGGTACCTGGCGGCCGCCTCGGTGAGGAAGAGGAGATCCGGGCCGCGATCCTGGAGCACGGCTGGAGCAATGCCGCCGGCGCCTACACCCAGGCGTTCGACGGCGACGACCTGGACGCCAGCAACCTGATGCTGGCGATCACCGGGTTCCTGTCCGGCGACGACCCGCGG
>DASYUT010000213.1 GCA_036000965.1 Actinomycetes bacterium | reverse complement strand
CGCGAAGGTCGACTACATGCAGGTCGCGCGCGAGACGCTGAACAAGGTCGGATACACCGACGACCGCTTCGGCATCTGCGGCGACACCTGCGGGATCATGGTCTCGATCCACAACCAGTCGCCCGACATCGCGCAGGGCGTCGCGAAGGACCGCAAGGTCCACCTCGAACAGGGCGCCGGCGACCAGGGGATGATGTTCGGCTACGCCTGCAACGAGACGCCCGAGTTCATGCCGACGCCGATCATGTTCGCGCACCGGCTCATGATGAAGCTCGCCGACCTGCGCTTCTCGCGGAAGCTCAAGTACCTGCGCCCCGACGCCAAGAGCCAGGTGACGATCGAGTACGACGGCCAGCAGCCGGTGCGCGTCGAGGCGATCGTGATCTCGACCCAGCACGAGCCCGACGCCGAGCAGGAGAAGATCCGCGCCGACATGATCCGGCACGTGATCAAGAGCGAGATCCCCGAGAAGCTGATCGACGGCGAGACGAAGATCCACGTCAACCCGACCGGGCGCTTCGTCATCGGCGGGCCGGTTGGCGACTGCGGGCTGACCGGGCGCAAGATCATCGTCGACACCTACGGCGGCATGGCCCGCCACGGCGGCGGGGCGTTCAGCGGCAAGGACCCGACCAAGGTCGACCGCTCGGCCGCCTACGCCGTCCGCTGGGTCGCCAAGAACGTGGTCGCCGCCGGCCTGGCCCGCCGCTGCGAGGTCCAGGTCGCCTACGCGATCGGCGTCGCCCACCCGGTGAGCGTGTTCGTGGAGACGTTCGGCACCGAGCAGGTCGACCCGGAGAAGCTCGGCAAGCTCATCCCCGAGTTCTTCGACCTGCGCCCGGCCGCGATCGTCCGCGACCTCGACCTGCGCCGGCCCATCTACCGCAAGACGGCCGCCTATGGGCACTTCGGCCGGACCGAGCCGGAGTTCACCTGGGAGTCGACCACCCGGGCCGAGGAGCTGGCCAGGGCGGCCGCCTCCCTCTAGGACGACCGCGCCAGCCGAGGCTCACCACCCGGCCGCGGGCGGGGTCACCGTCGCGGCCGGGGGCGCCGCCACGGCCGGGGTCGAGGTCGTCGTTGACGTGCCCCTCTTTCACCTCGACCGGCCGTTCACCTACCGCCTGCCCGAGGCGCTGCGCGGCCAGGTCCGGTTCGGCAGCCGGGTGAAGGTCCCGTTTGGCGGCCGGCGCCGGGTCGATGCCTGGGTGGTCGGGTTCACCGACGAGCTCCCCGACGGCGCCCGCGACGTGGAGCGCCTGGTGTCGCCCGTCCCCGTGTTCGGCCCCGAGGAGCTGGACCTGCTGCGCTGGGTCGCCACCCGCTGGGCGGGCACCCTGACCGACGTGCTCCGCCTGGCCGTCCCAGCCCGGGTCGCGGCCGTGGAGGCGTCCGAGGCTGCGCCGCTCCCGAGCGGCGCCGTCACCGGCGACTCGGGGCCGGCCGGCGGCGCGGCGGCGGCCGACCCCTTGGTCGAGCTGGTCGGCCGGGGCCGGGCCGGGGCGGTGTACTGGAGGACCCTGCCGGGCGAGGAGCGCGGCGCCCGGGTCGTGGCGCTGGTCGAGGCCGCCCTGGCGGCCGGGCGGAGCGCGATCGTGGTGGCCCCGGAGGTGGTGGCCGGCTCGGCCGTGCTCGACGCGGTGCGCGCCCGCTTCCCGGATGTGGCCGACCTGTCCAGCGACCGGTCCGAGCGGCGCCGCTACCGGGCCTGGGTGGAGGTGCGCCGGGGCCGCGCCCAGGTGGTCGTCGGGGGCCGGTCGGCGGTGCTCGCCCCGGTCCGCCGCCTGGGCTGCATCGTCGTGGACGAGGAGGCCAACCCGGCCCACAAGGAGCAGCGCACGCCCCGCTACCACGCCAGGGAGGTCGCGCTCGGCCGGGCGGCCTGGAGCCGCTCGGTGTGCGTGCTGATCGGCGCGGTGCCGTCGGCGGAGGCGGTGGCCGCCGTCCGGGCAGGCCGCTGCCGCCTCCTCGAGCCGGACCGGGTCGCCGAGCGCCTGGCCCGCCCGCTCGTCGAGGTCGTCGACCCCGACGACGAGGGGCCGAGCGCGGCTCGGCTCCACCCTCGGGGCCTGGCCGCCATGCGGGAGGCGCTGCGCCGGGGGGAGAGCGCGTTCGTGCTCGTGCCGAGGCGGGGCGCTGCCGACCCGGATGCGCCCGGCGCCCGCACCGCCGGGCAGGTCGCCACCGAGCTGGCCCGGATGCTGCCCGGCGTGCCCGTGTGGCGGCTGGACCGGGAGGTGGTCGACCCCAAGGCCAAGCCGCCGTGGGCGGGCGAGGGCCCAGGCGTGGTGGTCGGCACCGTCGCCGGGGTGAAGGACACACCCCCGCTGCCGCTGTGCCGGACGGTGGTGGTGGTGGGCGCCGACGCCGCCCTCGGCCAGGCCGAGGTGCGCGCGCCCGAGGAGGCCTACCGGACCTGGACGAGGGCGGCCGCCTGGTGCGGGCCCCACGACCAGCCCGGCCGGCTCGTGCTGCAGGCCAGGGACGGCACCCACCACGCCGTCCAGGCCCTTGTCCGCTCCGACCCGGTGTTCTTCTGGCGCCACGAGCTGCCGCGCCGGGTGGAGCTCGGCTTCCCGCCCGCCCGCCGGCTGGTGCTCGTCGAGGGTCCGCTGCCCGAGGAGGCGGCCACGGCCAGGTCCGCGCTCGCGGCTGCCCTCGGCCCGGGCGCCGAGCTGCTCGGACCGGCCGCGATGGGTCGGGGCTGGCGTATCATCGCCAAGGTCAGGGACGCGGAGGCGGCCGCGCTCGCACTGCGGCCGGTGCTGGCCGAGGCGTCCCGGTCGGGAGGGCCACGCATGTCGGTCGACGTCGAGCCGCTCGAGGTGCTGGCCGCCCTCCGGGCGTCCGCCACCACCTGACCGGCCGGTCGCGGCACCGTGGCCCGCGGCGACGACGAAGGAGAAGGCATCCGGTGGCCCTGCTCGAGATCCGCCTGTTCGGCGACCCGGTCTTGAAGGAGCGCGCTGCGCCGGTCACCGAGTTCGGACCGGACCTTGCCCGCTTCGGCGACGACCTGCTCGAGACGATGTGCGCGGCCGCGGGCGTCGGGCTGGCCGCGCCCCAGGTCGGCGTGCTGAAGCGGATGTTCGCCTACGACCTCGGGGTGAACGAGGAGACCGGCGAGCACCCGTTCGGGGTGCTGGTCAACCCGGTCATCACCAGGCGCGCCGGCGAGCAGGACGGCGAGGAGGGCTGCCTGTCGCTGCCCGGCATCTACTACGACTGCGTGCGGGCGATGGCGGTGACGGTCGCCGCCCGGGACGTGCACGGCGCGCCGCTCACCCTCGAGGGCTCCGGCCTGCTCGCCCGCGTGTTCCAGCACGAGATCGACCACCTGGACGGGGTGCTGTTCCTCGAACGGCTGTCCCGGGCGGACCGCAAGCGGGCCCTGAAGCAGTGGCGCGAGCGGGACCTCGACCTGGAGGCGCCCGGGGTCGCACCGCACGTCCACCGCTCCGACGCCGCCAAGATGCTGTAGTGAGGACCCCGGCAAGGGCTGCCCGGCCGGCGCCGCGCTCCCACGGCGCCCAGGCTGCCGCGCTCCCGTGGCGTCCAGGCTGCGGCGACGTCCATGCCGGCGAGGCGTCGACCGGATCCGGCGAGGCGTCGACCGGGTCCGGCGAGGCGCCGGCCGGGCAGGCGCTCGGAAGGAAGGCCCTAGGCGTGCGCGTGGTCTACTTCGGCACCCCCGCCGCGGCCGTCCCGCCGCTCGAGGCCCTGCTCGCCTCCGGGCACGAGGTGGTGGGCGTGGTCACCCGGCCCGACAAGCCCCGCGACCACCGCGGCGGCCGGCCGTCGCCGTCCCCGCTCAAGCAGGCCGCCGAGCGGCACGGCCTGGAGATCGTCCAGCCCGAGCGCGGCCGCGACCCGGAGCTTCCCGCCCGGCTCGCCGCGTTCCGGGCCGACATCGGGATGACCTGCGCGTTCGGCTTCCTGCTGCCGCCCGAGGTGCTGGCCTCGTTCCCCAGGGGCGTGCTGAACCTGCACTTTTCGCTGCTGCCCGCCTACCGCGGGCCCGCCCCGGTCCAGCGGGCGCTGCTCGACGGGCGCACCGTCACCGGGGTCTGCACGTTCGTGATCGACGAAGGCATGGACACCGGCCCGCTGCTGCTGTCGGCCGAGGTCCCGATCCTGCCCGGCGAGGACGCCGGCGCCCTCACCGCCCGCCTGGCCGAGGTGGGCGCCCAGGTCACCGTCGAGACGCTGGACGCGCTCGAGCAGGGCGCGATCTCGCCCCGGCCGCAGCCGGCCGACGGCGCGAGCCTGGCCCCGAAGGTCACCCCGGACGAGGCCCGCCTGGACTGGGGCGCCTCCAGCGCCCGGGTGGTCAACGCGGTGCGCGCCTTCACCCCGGCCCCGGGCGCCTGGACCACCCTGCGCGGCCGGCGGCTCAAGCTGCTCGAGGCGCGGGTGGCCGCCGGTCCCAGCGAAGCCTCGCCCGGCCTGCCCGGCTCGGAGACCGTCAGCGGCGCCGAGGCGGTGACAGGCGCCCACCCGGCACCGGCCGCGCGGGCGGCCGGGCGGCTCGGCCTGGCCCCTGGGGAGCTCGAGCTCGGCCCCGGAGGCGTGCTGCTGGCCGGGACGGGCGACGGCGTGGTCGAGCTGGTCCGCGTCCAGCCGGAGGGGAGGCGGCCGATGTCGGGTCCCGAGTTCGCCAGGGGCGCGCGGCCGGCGGCGGGGGAGTGGCTCGGGGACCGGTGACCGTCACCGCCCGCGACGTCGCCCTGGCCGCGCTCGGCCGGGTGGACGAGGGCGCCTGGGCCAACCTTGCCCTGCCCGGCCTGCTCAACCGCTCCGGGCTCGGGCCGGGCGACCGGGCCGCGGTCACCGACCTGGTCAGCGGCACCCTGCGGCTGCGGGCGGCGCTCGACACGGCGCTCGCGCCGCTCTCCCGGCAGCCCATCGCCCGGCTCGAGCCGCTGGTCCGCAACGGCCTGCGGCTGGGCGCCTACGAGCTGCTGTTCGCGGGGACGGCCCCGCACGCGGCCCTGAACGAGGTGGTGGGGTCGGTGCGCCGGGCCGGCCGCCAGGGGCAGGCCGGGTACGTCAACGCCGTGCTCCGCCGCCTGGCCGCCACCGAGCCGCGCTGGCCCGACCCGGCCGCCGACCCGGTCGGCTGGGCGACCACCCGCGGCTCCCACCCGGCCTGGGTGGTGGAGGAGGCGCTCGCCCGCATCGGCCCTCGCGAGCTGGTCGCGCTGGTCGAGGCCGACAACGCCCGCCCGGCGGTCACCCTGCGGGCCACCCCGGGCCGGACCACCCGAGACGAGCTGCTCCGCGAGCTGGATGCAGCGGGCGTGCCGGCCGGGCCGAGCGTGCTCTCCCCCGACTGCGTCGAGCTGGCCCGGGGCGACCCGCGGGAGCTGGCTGCGGTGCTGGACGGCCGGGCGGTCGTCCAGGACGCCGCCTCGGCGCTGGTCGCGCCCGCCCTCGGGGTGGGCCCGGGCGCGCTCGTGGTGGACCTGGCCGCCGGGCCCGGCGGCAAGGCGGGGCACCTGGCCGCGCTGGGGGCCCGGGTGCTCGCGGTCGAGCTCCACCCGGCCCGGGCCCGGCTCGTGCGCGAGACCGCCGACCGCCTCGGAAGCGAGACCCAAGCCCGGCTGCTGGCGCTCGTGGGCGACGGCACGCAGCCGCCGGTCGCGGCCGGCCGGGCCGACGGGGTGCTGGTGGACGCGCCCTGCACGAACCTGGGCAGCCTGCGCCGGCGGCCGGAGGCACGCTGGCGCCACCAGCCCGGGGAGGTCGAGGACCTGGCCGCGCTCCAGCTCCAGCTGCTCGAGGCCGCCGCCGACGCCGTCCGCCCGGGCGGTGCCGTCGTCTACTCGGTCTGCACCTGGACTCGTGCCGAGACCGACGCGGTCGTGGACGCCCTGCTGGAGCGCAGGCCCGACCTGGACCCGGCCCCGCTCGCCGGCCCTGCCGGACCGGGTGCCCGGCGGCAGCTCTGGCCCCACCGGGAAGGCGCCGACGGCGTCTTCCTGGCCCGGCTGGTCAAGATTGCATGAGCGAGGTCGCCGGCCCGCCTCACCTCGCCGCCCGCCCGGCCGATAGCATTCCCAGACGCGCTCCCGGTCCCCGGGGGCAGAACGACTCCGGAGGAGCGACGTGGTCCGACGCCGACGCCGAGCACCGTCCGCCCCGCACCCTCCCGACCCGGTCCGCCCGGCCGGCCAGGAGAAGCGGTAGCGGCGTGGACGAGCTGGTGCTGATCGCCGACGACGACCGCGACATCGTCCGTTTCGTCGAGGTGAACCTGCGTCTCGAGGGCTTCGAGGTGATCACCGCCCACGACGGCCAGGACGCCCTGGTCAAGGCGCTCGCCAGGCAGCCCGACCTGGTCCTGCTCGACGTGATGATGCCCCGCCTGGACGGCTACGAGGTCTGCAAGCGGCTGCGGGCCGACGGGCGCAGCGCGCACATCCCGGTGATCATGCTGACCGCCAAGTCGCTCTCGGCCGACAAGGTCCTCGGCCTCACCGCCGGCGCCGACGACTACATCATCAAGCCGTTCGACCCGATGGAGCTCGTCGCCCGCGTCAAGACCACCCTGCGCCGGGCCAGGGAGATGCGGGCCCTCTCCCCGCTCACCGGGCTCCCGGGCAACCACCGCATCGAGGCCGAGATCCAGCAGTGGATGGCCCGCGAGGCACCGATCGCGGTCGCCTACGCCGACCTCGACAACTTCAAGTCCTACAACGACCGCTACGGGTTCCTCCGGGGCGACGAGGTCATCTCGATGGCCGCCCAGGTGGTCCGGCGGGCCGCCCACGACGCGGCCGGCGCGGCCGGCTTCGTCGGCCACATCGGCGGCGACGACTTCGTGGCCGTCCTGCCGCCCGAGGTGGCCGAGGACTTCGCCCACCGGGTGATGACCGGGTTCGACCGCCACATCCCGAGCCTCTACGACCCGGAGGACGCCGAGGCGGGCGTGATCGCGCTCGAGGACCGCCAGGGCCAGCTCCGCCGCTTCCCCCTGGTGTCGGTGTCGATCGGCATCGCCTGCAACGCCCGGCGCCGGATCAGCGACCACCGCGAGCTGGTGGCCACCGCGACCGAGCTGAAGAGCCTGGCCAAGCGGGAGCCGGGCTCGGCTTACGCGATCGACCGGCGCACCGGCGAACCGTAGCCCGCGACGCTGCGTCGCATGGAGTCTCACGTCGAGGTGGCGGGCGAGGGCGTCCAGCCGTGCCCGTCCACTCCGGGACCTGCGACAGCGGCATGGGTGCTCGGCTTCCTGGCCAGGTACGGACGGACGCTCAGCGGCGGCGCTGGGCGCGGACCAGGTCGGCCAGGGCGTCGTGGGGTCGCGGCTCGAACAGGTAGGCGCCCTGAGCCACGTCGCAGCCGAGCGCGCGCAGCTCGGCGAGCTGCCCGGCCGTCTCCACCCCGTCGGCCTGGGCCTGGATCCCGAGGGCACGGGCCAGGCCCGCGACGGCGGCCACGATCACGGTGTCGTCCCGCTCCCGGCCAAGCCCGGCCACGAACGAGCGGTCCACCTTCAGGGCGTCCACCGGGAAGCGGCGGAGCATCGCCAGCGAGGACGAGCCGGTGCCGAACTGGTCGATCGCGAGCGCGACCCCGAGCCGCTTCAGCGCATGCAGGACGGTCTCGACCGCGTCGGCGTCGCCGAGCAGCAGCCGCTCGGTCACCTCGAGCTGGAGCGAGCCGGGGCCGAGGCCCGCGTCGGCCACCACCTCGCCGATCCCCTCGACCAGGCCTGGCTGGGCGAGCTGGGCGGAGAGGTCGACCGAGACGCACAGCGGGCGACCCGCGCCCAGCTCCCCCCGCCAGGCCGCGGCCTGGCGGCACGCCTGGCCGAGCAGCCAGCTCCCGACCACCGGGGCGAGCCCGCTGCCGGCGACCAGGGAGCGCAGCCCGGCCGGGGGGACCACGCTCCCGTCCGGCCGCCGCCAGCAGGCAAGCGCCTCGGCACCCACCACGCTGCCGTCGTGGAGCGAGACCATCGGCTGGTACACCACCTCCAGCTCGGCGCGGTCGACGGCCCGGCGCAGGGCGTGCTCGGTCTCCAGCCGCTCCCGGGCCCGGGTCCGCATGGCCGCGTCGTACAGCTCGAAGCGGGCCTTGCCGCGCTCCTTGGCCAGGTACATGGCGGCGTCGGCGTCGCGCAGCAGCCCCTCCGGGTCGTCGCCGGGGCCTCCGCCGGCCAGGGCGACCCCGATGCTGGGGGTCACGAACAGCTCGTGACGGCCGATGCGGATGGGCTTGGGCACCTCGGCGAGCAGGCGCAGGGCGATGCCGACCGCCTCACGCTCGGAGTGGAGGTCCTCGCAGAGCATGGCGAACTCGTCGCCCCCGAAGCGGGCGACCGTGTCGGCCGGCCGGACGATGTCGCGCAGGCGGCGACCCACCTCCACCAGGAGCCGGTCGCCCACCTCGTGCCCGAGAGCGTCGTTGACCGACTTGAACCGGTCCAGGTCGAAGAACAGCACCGCGACCGACCCGGGCCGCCGGCGGGCCCGGGCCAGGGCCATGCCGAGGTGGTCGAGGAACAGCGCCCGGTTGGGCAGCCCGGTGAGTTCGTCGTGGGTGGCCTGGAAGGCGAGCCGCTCCTCGGTCCGCTTCCGCTCGGTGATCTCCTGGGCGATCATGCCGATCCCGAGCACCCGCCCGGCCGGCCCGCGCACCGGGTGGAAGCTGGCCAGCCAGTGGCGCCAGGAGCCGCCCGGACCCTCCACGCGCAGCTCGTGGTGGACGACGGGCTCGCCACTGGCCAGCACCTGGCGGAGCAGCTCGGGCACGTCGCCAGGCAGGCCGGGGATCACCTCGGGCAGCGCCCGCCCGGCCAGGGCGCCCGCGGGCAGGCCGGCCGCCTCGGCCAGGGCCTGGTTGGCCCGGACGACCAGCAGCCCGGCGTCAAGCAGCGCGATGCAGGCTGGCGCGCTCGCGACCAGGGCCTCCAGGTCCGGCGGCGCGTCGGCCCGGCCTGGGGCCGGGCGCCGCGCCCCGCCCAGGGAGGAGCCGCCGTCGTCGGCCACCGGTCAGCACCTCCCCCTCCCCAGTCCCTGCCGCCCTCGGAGGAGCCTGGGGCGGCCGACCGGGTCCCGACACCCTGAGCCAGTTTGGCGCCCCGCCACGGGCGGCGCCAGCGCATCCCGGCCTCGGACGGAACCCGCCGGCGTAGCCGCCGGCAGCGGGCGGTAGCGGGGGCCGCTGCGCCCGGCCAACGGTACGGCGGCGCCGGGCCGCACGGCCGCTGCGCCCGGCCAACGGTACGGCGGCGCCGTACCGCACGGCCGCTGCGCCCGGCCAACGCCACGGCAGCGGGCGGCCCGCGCCCAGCTCGCCCCACCGAGCGGGTGCTATTCTGGCAGGTGAGTACGTACGTCTCCGGGGCGGGGTGGAACTCCCCACCGGCGGTGAGAGCCCGCGACCCCCGAGCGGCCAGCTCGGGGTGGACCCTGTGCGACCCAGGGGCCGACGGTGACAGTCCGGATAGGAGGAGGCGGGCGGACCGGCGGGTCTTCGCCGTGCCAGCAAGGCGCCGACGCGGGCGCCCGGCCTCGGTGACGCCGCCGACCGGCCCCCACGCTTCGGGACCGACCGGGGAGCGGCAGGTGGCTGGAGCAGAGCGGCGCGAGGACGAGGCCTGGATGGCCCGCGCCGTCGCGCTGGCCGAGGGCGGCCGGGGCACGGTCAGCCCCAACCCGATGGTCGGCGCCGTGCTCGTGCGGCAGGGCGAGGTCGTCGGCGAAGGCTTCCACCTGGCCCCGGGCAAACCACACGCCGAGGCCGAGGCGCTGTCCCGGGCCGGCCCAGCCGCCGCCGGCGCCACCTGCTACGTGAGCCTCGAGCCGTGCACCCACCACGGCCGCACTCCGCCCTGCGCAGACGCCCTGGTCGAGGCCGGGGTGGCCCGGGTGGTCGCCGCCGTCACCGACCCCGACCCGCGCGTGGCCGGGGCCGGCTTCGCCCGTCTCCGCGCCGCCGGGATCGAGGTCGCGGTCGGCACGCTGGCCGAGGCGGCCGAGGAGCAGAACGCCGCCTTCCTCACCCACCGGCGGCTCGGGCGGCCGCGGGTCACCCTGAAGGCCGCGGCCAGCCTCGACGGCAAGGTCGCGGCGGCCGACGGTACCTCCCAGTGGATCACGGGGCCGGAGGCCCGTGGCGACGCCCATCGGCTGCGCGCCGAAGCCGACGCGATCGCGGTCGGGGCTGGCACCGCCCTGGCCGACGACCCCCGGCTGACCGTCCGCCTCGCCCAGGGGGGCCTGGGCCGGAGGCCGCTGCGGGTGCTGGTCGACGCGGCCGGGCGGGTCGGGACCGCCGGGCACCTGTTCGACGGCGAGGCGCCCACACTGGTCGCGACCACTGTGGCCGCGCCAGCTTCCGTCCGCGCGGCCTGGGAGGCGGCCGGGGCCGAGGTGCTGGTCTGCCCGCCGGCCGGCCGGTCCCGGACCGTCGCCCCACCGGCCGCGGGCGAGGGCTGGACCTCGCGTGGTCCCGGACCGACCGGGCCCGCAGGCGAGGGCCCGGCCTCGGGTGGTCCCGGACCGACCGGCCTGGCGGGCGCCCCCGGGGTCGACCTCGGGTGGCTCGCGGCCGCGCTCGGCGAGCGCGAGGTGCTCGAGCTGCTGGTCGAGGGCGGCCCCCGGCTCCACGCGAGCCTGTGGGCGGCGGGCCTGGCCGACCGGCTGGTCTGGTACCTGGCGCCGCTGGCCATCGGCGGCGCCGGCGCGCCCGGCCTGCTCGCCGGCGCTGGCGCGCTCACCCTGGCCGCCGCCCGTCGCCTGCGGGTCGCCTCCGTCGACCACCTGGGCGCCGACCTTCGTGTGGTCGCCTACCCCGTGAAGGTCCCCGACCACGGCGAGGCCCGAGCCCGGAGCGGGAGCCCGGGGGGGTTCGGGGGGGCAGAAAGCGCCCCCCCGGCGGAACGGGCAGCCACGCTGCCCACCGAGGAGTGGCAGGAGACGTCAACCAGCACCGAGAAGGGGCGGTAACGATGTTCACGGGAATCGTGGAGGGCCAGGGGATCGTGGTCGAGTTGCGGCTCGCCGCCGGGGGTGAAGGCGCCCGCCTGGAGTTGGAGGCGCCGTGGCTGGTGGACGGCCTCGGCCTCGGGGACTCGGTCGCGGTCAACGGCTGCTGCCTGACCGTGACGGAGCTGACCGGGTCGGGGTTCGCGGCCGACGTGGTGGCCGAGACCCTGCGCCGCACCGCGCTCGGCCGCCTGGCAGCGGGCGGGCGGGTCAACCTGGAGCAGCCGGTGGCCGCGGGCGGGCGCCTCGGCGGGCACCTCGTCCAGGGCCACGTCGACGGCCTCGGCCGGGTGCTGGACCGCACCCTGGTCGGGAGCGGCCCGGAGGGGTCCGGGGAACCCCGAGGGGGTGCCCCGGCCAGCGTGGAGATGCGGTTCGGGATCGACCCCGACCTGGCCCGCTACGTCGTGGTCAAGGGGTCGATCGCGGTCGACGGGGTGAGCCTGACCGTCGCCGGGGTGGGCCCGGACTGGTTCTCGGTCGCCCTGGTGCCCCGCACCCTGGCCGTCACCACGCTCGGCACCCGGCGGCCGGGCGACCAGGTCCAGCTCGAGGTCGACGTGCTCGCCAAGTACGTCGAGCGCCTGCTCGAGCCGTGGACCCACCCGCAACCCGAGCAGGCAGGAGGTCGAAGGGCATGACCAGGTTCGCGAGCGTCCCGGAGGCGGTGGCGGCCATCGCGGCCGGCGAGATGGTGGTCGTCGTCGACGACGCCGACCGTGAGAACGAGGGCGACCTGATCCTGGCCGCCGAGGCGGTGACGCCCGAGAAGATCGCGTTCATCGTGCGCCACACCTCGGGCGTGGTGGTCATGCCGATGCTCGGCGAGCGCCTCGACGAGCTGGACCTGCCGCTGATGGTGGCGGTCAACACCGAGGCCCACCGGACCCAGTTCACCGTCTCGGTCGACGCCAGGGCCGGGGTGACCACCGGCATCTCCGCGGCCGACCGGGCCACCACGATCGCGGCCCTGATCGACCCGGCCACCCGCCCGGCCGACCTGGCCCGGCCCGGGCACATCTTCCCGCTCCGCTACCGGGAGGGCGGGGTGCTCAAGCGGGCCGGCCACACCGAGGCCGGGGTCGACCTGGCCCGCATGGCCGGCCGCTACCCGGCCGCGGTGCTGTGCGAGATCGTCAACGAGGACGGGACCATGGCCCGCCTGCCCGACCTGGAGCGCTTCGCCGACCGCCACGGCCTCGAGCTGATCGCGATCGCGGACATCATCCGGTACCGGCGCCAGCGCGAGAAGCTGGTCCGGCGGGTGGCCGAGGCGCGCATCCCGACCCGCTGGGGGCCGTTCACCGCCTACGGGTACGAGTCGGTGCTCGACGGCGAGCAGCACCTCGCGCTGGTCAAGGGAGCGGTGCAGGGGGAGCGGGACGTGCTCGTGCGCGTGCACTCCGAGTGCCTCACCGGCGACGTGTTCGGGTCGCTGCGCTGCGACTGCGGCCCCCAGCTGGACGGGGCGCTCAGGCACGTCGCCGAGGAGGGTCTCGGGGTCGTGGTCTACCTGCGGGGCCACGAGGGCCGGGGCATCGGCCTGGCCCACAAGCTGGCCGCCTACAACCTGCAGGAGCAGGGCAGGGACACCGTCGACGCCAACCTGGAGCTGGGCCTGCCCGTGGACGACCGGGAGTACGGCATCGGCTCCCAGATCCTGGTCGACCTCGGCGTCACCACCATGCGCCTGCTCACCAACAACCCGGCCAAGTACACCGGCCTGGGCGGCTTCGGCCTGCAGATCGTCGAGCGGGTCCCCCTGGAGACCCACCCGAACCCCGAGAACCTGCGCTACCTGCGCACCAAGCGGGAGCGCCTGGGCCACCTGCTCGACCTGCCCGAGGGCGAGGTCACCGAGATCTCCACCGGCACCGAGGGGACCGAGGGGGTTCGGGGGGCTCAGGGGTAGCCCCCCGATGGACCAGGCTGGCGACGAGGGAGGGAGCCCGATGGGCAAGGTGTTCGAGGGAAGCCTGGACGGCGGCGGGCGGCGGTTCGCGATCGCTGCGAGCCGCTTCAACCGGCTGGTGACGGACCCCCTGGTGGCCGGGGCCAGGGAGGCGCTGCGCCGCCACGGCGTGGCCGAGGCCGACGTGGACGTGGCCTGGGCGCCCGGGTCGTTCGAGCTGCCGCTGGTCGCGGCCAGGCTGGCCGCGACCGGGCGCTACGCCGGGGTGGTGGCGCTCGGCGCGGTGGTGCGCGGCGCCACCGCGCACTTCGACTACGTGGCCGGCGAGGCCGCCTCGGGCCTGGCCGCGGTGGCCAGGGCGAGCGGGGTGCCGGTCGCCTTCGGCGTGCTCACCACCGACACCATGGAGCAGGCGCTCGACCGGGCCGGCGGCAAGGTGGGCAACAAGGGGGCCGAGGCGGCCCTCACCGTGCTCGAGACGGCCGGCCTGCTCGAGACCATCGACAAGGGTTAGCCCCAGACCACCACCAGCGCGCCTGATCGACACAACCCCCTGGTCGCGGGTTACCGTCGCCCCTTCGCCGCCACCGACGGGGACCCGCCGCTTCGGCCCCTACCAGATCGTTGCAGCGAATCGTTGCAGCGACCAAGCCTGAGACGTGCGGCGCCGTGAACACCGGGCGGCGCCACGTGTGGGCCCTGCGTCGAGCACGGGCATGACCGGCGGCGTGGGTCAGGCGGCGGCGTGGGTCAGGCGGCGGCGAGGTCGCGCCGGTCGAACGCGGTGGCGCCGGCGATGCCGGCGACCAGGCCGATGCCGGCGAGGATGCCCGCCGCGGCCCAGCGGGGATCGGCGGCGGGCACGAGCGCCACGTGGTGGAACAGCGACAGGTCCAGGAGCCACGGTGAAAGCTTGAGGAGGGAGCCGACCATCTCGAGCAGCAGCGACCAGGCGACCACTCCGTAGGC
Organism: Actinomycetes bacterium; assembly: GCA_036000965.1. Classification (NCBI taxonomy): domain Bacteria; kingdom Bacillati; phylum Actinomycetota; class Actinomycetes; species Actinomycetes bacterium. The sequence continues at coordinate 4,333 of DASYUT010000213.1, read as the reverse complement.
GACAGCGGTGGCCACGCGAGGAGCCAGCCCGTACAGCAGGGTGCCGACGCCGAGCACGAAGGTGGCCGAGGGCAGGGTGTTGACCGCGGCGAGGAGCAGCCTGGGCAGGCCGATCCCGGTGTGCTGGAGGGCGGCGCCCGCCCACGTCAGGACCCCTGCGGTGAGCGCGACGACGACGAGAGCGCCAGTGGCGACCGCGAGCCGGCCGGCCAGCCACGACCGCCGCGAGACGGGCCGGGCGAGGAGGTGGTCGAGGTGCTCGTCGGCTTCTTCCTGGCGGATGGCGCCGACCTGGCCGGAGGCGGCCAGCGCGACCAGGGTGCCGACCGTCAGGAACCCGGCGCCGGTGTAGCTGACGGCGCCCTGCTCCTGGCTGCCGAGGCGCTCGTAGAACTGCCGGATCATGTCGGAGCCGCTGGTGGCCTGCGCGGCGGCGTTGGCGACGAGGCCGATCACCAGCCCGAGGCCGCCGACCGCGGCGGCCCAGCCCAGGGTGACGGGGCGGGTCAGGCGCACGGCCAGGCCGAGGGGCGAGTCGAGCAGCCGGGTGCGGGCAGGGGCGGTGTCACGGCTGGGCAGGATGCCGGCACCGGTGTCGCGGACGCCGGCCAGGTGGACCGTGAGCGCTGCCAGCACGCCGACCAGCAGCGCGATCGGGACCAGGACCGTCGGGCGGCTGCCGGTGAGCGGGCGTAGCTCCTCCACCCAGCCGATCGGGCTGAGCCAACGCAGCCAGGACAGGCTGGGGGTCGAGTCGGCCAGCATGCGCAGGAGGTAGGCGACGCCGAGGACAGCTGCGCCGAGGCCGGCGGCCTGGCGACGAGTGGCGGCGAGCTGGGAGCTGAGAGCGCCGACGGTGAGAAAGATCGCTGGACCGGCGGCCAGCGCCAGCGACAGGTAGAGGCTGGCCGACAGCGAGAAGTCGACGTCGGGGCTGCGGCCGGTGGCCACGGTCAGCACGGCTGTGATCGCCCAGAGCAGCACCAGGCCGGCGCCGAGCCCGGCCAGGGCGCTGGCGCTGGCGCGCCTGCGGGTGGTCCGACCGGCCAGCAGCAGCTCCCAGCGGCCGGCGTCCTCCTCGCCCCGCAGCGCACGGGTCGAGGCCAGCAGCGCCCAGACCCCGCCGACCACACAGAGCAGGACCAGGCAGCGCCAGGCGGTGAACCCGGCGGCGGTGTCGATGTGGCGGGCGGGTCCCAGCAGGGCCTGCACGCCGAGGTTGGACCCCAACGAGGCCACGAGCGCGCGGCGGGCGGCGGGGGTCGGGTAGGCGGAGGCGAAGGCCAGCGCGCTCGACGCGACGGTCCCGCCGAACACAATGCCCCACACCAGCGCGCCGCGGCGGACCTGGCGCGCGACGTGACCGGCGATGACCAGCCCCGCTCGGCCGCCGCTCCGGGCCGCGGCGACGGCTTGGGCGGGGACGGCGCCGGCGGGGGCGGGGCCGTCCTGACGCTCGGCGGTCTGGCTGCCCAGGCGGTCACGCTCACCGGGCATGGCTGGTCGCCTCCTCCTTCGTCGACGCCGCGGTGAGGAGCGGCTCGGCGCCGTAGTGGGCCAGGAACAGCTCTTCCAGGGAGGGCTCGCGGATGATCAGGTGGGTCACGTGCGTCTCGGCCAGGACGCGCAGCAGCGGCTCGACCGGGCCGTACACCTGGCAGCGCAGCCGGTCGTCGTGTGCCTCGACGACGGCGACACCGGGCACGCCCGACAGGTCGGGCACAGGGCCCGCGAACGTCGCCTCGACCGTCACGGCCGACAGGTGGCGCAGGTCGGCCAGGGTGCCGGTGTCCACCACCCGGCCCGCGCGCAGGATCGCGACCCGGTCGCACACGGCTTCGACCTCGGCCAGGATGTGCGACGACAGGAACACCGTCTGCCCGTTGCGCCTGGCCTCCCTGACGCACTCGCGGAACGCCTGCTCCATCAGCGGGTCAAGGCCGCTGGTCGGCTCGTCGAGCACCAGCAGCTCGGCGCGGGTCATGAGCGCCGCGATCAGCAGGACCTTCTGCCGGTTGCCCTTGGAGTAGGCGCGGACCTTCTTGGACGGGTCGAGCGCGAACCGCTCGACGAGCTCGTCGCGGTAGGCGGTGTCGACGCGACCGTGGACCCGGCCGAGCAGGTGCAGCACCTCCGCGCCGGTCAGCGACGGCCACAGGCCGGCCTCGCCGGGCACGTAGGCGAGCAGCGCATGCGCGGTGACCGCCTGGGCCTGGGCGTCGAGGCCGAAGATCTCGGCCCGGCCAGCGGTGGGCCGCAACAGGCCGAGCAGCAGCCGGATCGTGGTCGTCTTGCCCGCCCCGTTTGGCCCCAGGAACCCGAGCACCTCGCCGGGCGCCACCACCAGGTCGAGGTCCTGCAGCGCCGGCACGGAGCCGTAGTGCTTGGTCAGCCCCTCGGTGCGGATCGCGGGGCCGGCCGCGCTGGAATGGGTGGTCATCGTCCCTCCTCGTCGTGCTGCTGTTGCCGCTGCCGTTCCTCCCAGCCCGCGAGCAACCCCGGGAACGCGTCCTCGAAGTAGGCGAACAGCTCACGCATGTCCTCCAGCCGCTCGCGCCGCGCGGGCGGGTCGTCGGCGAGCAGGCCGATGCCCTGCTCGGCCAGCTTGCGGAGCTCGATGACCTGGGCGTTGCGCTCGGTCACCAGGCGCGTCCAGGCATGTGGCCGGAGACGGTAGTAGGTGCGCCGGTCGCCGCGCAGGCTGACCCGATCGACCAGGCCGGCCTGGATGAGCATGCGGGTGGTCATGCTGATCGACCCGTTGCTGGCGTGCAGCGCCGCCGCGAGCTGCCCGGCGGACTGGTGCGGGGGGTCGCAGACCAGCAGCCAGCCCAGCATCCGACCGGCCATGCGCGTCGACCCGGCCGCCTCGAAGAACAGCCCGATCTCGGCCACGAAGTGGTGGAGGCCGGTTTCCTGGTCCATGTCGCCACCTCCCGGGGATGCCGCCATCCCGACTGACGATCTACTTGGTCTTCTGAGACTTCAATAGGTTTTGAAACTTTGATACCAAAGCGAACGGCGGCAGCACAGAGACCAGGGCCCGGCTCGTCTCTCTCCGAGGGGCGTTGACCTGGTCTCCGAGGGTGGGTTGATCTGGGTCTCCGAGGGTGGGTTGATCTGGGTCTCCGAGGGGACGTTGATCTGGGTCTCCGAGGGGACGTTGACCTGGCAAGATGTAGACCAGGGTGGGCCAGGGTGGACGCACCTGGACCAGCAGGTCGAGCGACAAGGACAGGAGACCCCGTGCCGTGCTGAAGCTCGTGCTGCCCAAGGGGAGCCTGGAGCAGGCCACAATGGCGCTGTTCGACGCCGCCGACCTGCCCGTCAAGCGGGGGAGCGACCGCGACTACCACGGCTCGATCGACGACCCCAGGGTGGAGCGGGTCTCGGTGCTGCGGCCCCAGGAGATCCCCCAGTACGTCGAGGAGGGCTTCTTCGACCTTGGCATCACCGGCCGGGACTGGGTCGAGGAGACCGGCAGCAAGGTGGTGACCCTGGCCGAGCTGCCCTACTCCAAGCAGACCTCGAACCCGGTCCGGGTCGTGCTCGCCGTCCACCGCGACCTCGGCGTCACCCGGCCCGAGGAGCTCCGGCCTGGCCTGCGGGTGTCGACCGAGTTCCCCAACCTCACCCGTCGCTGGTTCGCCGAGCTCGGGGTGCCCGCCCGGATCTTCCCGTCCTACGGGGCGACCGAGGCCAAGGTGCCCGAGATCGTCGACGCGGTCGTGGACCTGACCGAGACCGGCTCGACCCTGCGCCGCCACGGCATGGTCGTCGTCGCCACCCTGCTCACCTCGTTCACCCAGGTGGTCGCCAACGTCGAGTCGGCCGCCGACCCGGCCCGCCGCCAGGCCATGGACGACCTGGTCACGCTGCTGGTCGGCGCGGCCACGGCCCGCTCCAAGACCCTCATCAAGCTCAACGTGGCCGACGCCGACCTGTCCCGGGTGCTCGCGGTGCTGCCGTCGATGAAGGCGCCCACCGTCAACGAGCTGGCCGACTCCGGCTTCCACGCGGTGGAGACGGTGGTCGACAAGGCGGGGGTGAACCGCCTCATCCCGACCCTCAAGGCGGCCGGCGCGTTCGACATCCTCGAGCTGCCCATCGCAAAGATTGTGCAGTAGCCACCCGGCCTCGGTGGCCGGCGGGTGTCACGGCCGGCCCCTGCCCCCGCCCTGCCCCAGCCCTGCCCCCGCCCTGCCCCCGCCCTGCCCCAGCCCTGCCCCAGCCCAGCCCCAGCCCAGCCCCAGCCCAGCCCCAGCCCCAGCCCCAGCCCTGGGTCCGGCTCGGGTGTGGGCCGGGGCCGAGTCCTGGCCCGGGTCCACGTCCC
>DASYUT010000212.1 GCA_036000965.1 Actinomycetes bacterium | reverse complement strand
CAAGCTCGTCGTCCTCCCGTGACGCCAGCCACGGCTGACGACCACCACCGCCTAGCTGTGGACGCGAGCGTCTCAGCAGCCGAGCCGCCTGACCCCCTCTCTAACCGAAGGGTCAGAGCTGCCCGCCGCGAACGCGAAGCGGACAAGTTCGTCTTCTCATCCCAGCTCAGCGACGGAGCACTAGGGCGGCGCACGGGGCGCGGCGGGCAGCCCTTGCCCGGCCGATGTGGCAGGTCGCCCGATTGCGTGCAGGTAGAGTGCCGTGGATCGGTGCGCGGGTGCATTGAGGCCAAGCGGACTCGGAGCGACGAGGGGGACAGCTGGATGGAGATGGGCAAAGATGTCAGCGGCGCCGCCAAGCAGGCGTTGCGCCGTCTGCGTCAGAGGCTTCGCCGTGAGCCAGACACCCGCGCGGTAATGGAGCAACTGGAGGCCGATCCCAACGACTCTGTCGTGCAGGAGCAGCTGGCCGAGCAGCTAACCGGGAAGCTGAAAGATCCCGCCTTCCGGGAGAGGCTGCAATCCCTGCTCGAAGAGCTGGACCGTGAGGTCGCTTCGGCCATTGCCGCCGAAGAAAGATTGCAGGCAGCAGTGGGGGAGAGGCAGGCCGGCATGCCAGCCGACCCCGGCGCAGCCGTGGCGAGCACTGGCACTCGTCCGGTGCGTGACGAGTTGGTCGCCTATTTAGGACTACCGCGAACGATAAGCCATTTGTCTACTACAGTAAACCGCCTATCCGCTTGGAGCCCTGGCGGGTGAAGGAGCTGGCGGCGTAGATCCTGCAGCCGCCGCACGCCGGCCGGGGTCATGCCCACCCCACGCCAGCCACGGCTGGCCCGGTCCAGTACCGCCCACACCAGCGACAGGCACGAGCGCTCCCCAGGCAGCCGGCCGATCACCTTGTTGGGTCTCAGAGCCCTTGCGGGACAAGGGTTCCAGGCTGCTGAAGTCGGCATAATCCTGCGGCTCTGCCCAACCCTTCTCTCCGACATCGATCCGATGAGGAGAGGAGACGACGATGGGCAAGCCATCACGGGTTCGGGTGACCGGACCGCTGGCGCCATTCGCGGCCGGGTTCCGCCAGGAACTCGCCCGGCAGGGCTACACACGCTGCACTCGGCCAGCAATCAGCTGCAGCTGATGGCGCACGCGAGCCGCTGGCTGGAAAGCACCGGGCTGGGCGTCCACGAGTTGACGCCCGCCCGAGTGGCGGAGTTCCTCGCTCAGCGACGCGCCGACGGCTACACGCTGTGGCTCTCGACCAAGGCGATGGTGCCGGTGCTTGTGTATCTGCGGGAGCTGGGCGTGGTCCCGACGTCTGCTCCGCCTGCTCCGGCAACCGAGGCTGAGCAGCTCCAGGAGCGCTACCGGACCTACCTGGTGCAAGAACGCGGCCTGGCGCCGGGGACCATCGCCAGCTACCTGCACGTGGCCAGGCTGTTCCTCGCAGCGCGCGCCGGCGACGGCGAGCTGCACCTGGAGCGGCTCAGCGCGGCCGAGGTGACCGAGTTCGTGCTGGCGGAGTGCGCGCCGCGCTCGGTCGGCTCGGCCAAGTACGTCGTGTGCGGGCTGCGTTCGCTGCTCCGCTACCTCTATGTCGCCGGACGCACCGAGGCTCAGCTCGAGGCCACGGTTCCCATGGTGGCGGGCTGGGGAGGTCGTGGTCCGGGGCAAGGGCCGCCGGGAAGAGCGCCTGCCCCTCCCCGTCGACGTCGGCGAGGCCCTCGCCGCATGGTTGCGTCGGGGACGCCCGCGCTGCGAGATCCCCGCGGTCTTCACCAGGGTGCGGGCGCCGCATCGCCCGCTCACGAGTGGCGGTGTGTCCGCGATCGTCCGCGCCGCCTGTGCCCGAACTGGCTTGCCCGAGGTCAACGCCCATCGCCTTCGCCACACGGCGGCGACCGAGATGCTGCGCGCCGGAGCCTCCCTCATGGAGGTGGGCCAGGTCCTGCGCCACGCCAGCGTGTTGACCACTGCCATGTACGCGAAGGTCGACAGGAACCGGTTGCGCACCTTGGCCCTGCCCTGGCCCGGGGCCGCGTCATGAGCGACCTGCGCGCCGAGCTTGACAACTACCTCGCTCTCCGCCGGGCGCTCGGCTTCAAGCTGCGCCGCGCCGGGCTGCTCCTCGCCGACTTCATCAGCTACCTGGAGGCGAACGGCACCGACACCATCACAGCGGAGAACGCCTTCGCCTGGGCCAGCCTGCCCGCCAACGCGAGCTCGGACTGGTGGGCACAGCGGCTCTCGGTGGTGCGGGCCTTCGCTCGTCACCTTCATGCCATCGACCCTGTCCACGAAGTGCCCCCAGCCCTGCTGCTCCCGGCACGAACCCACCGGGCCACGCCCTACCTGTATTCCGACGCCGAGATCGAAGCGCTCATGGCGGCTGCTCGTCAGCTCAGAGCGCCGCTGCGGGCGGTGACGTTCGAGACTTTGGTCGGCCTCTTGGCTGTGACGGGGCTGCGCATCGGGGAGGCCCTCCGGCTCGACCGCGACGACATCGACTTGGCCGGCGGCGTGTTGCGGATCCGAGAGACCAAGTTCGGCAAGTCCCGGGAGGTCCCGCTGCACCCAAGCACGGTCGAGGCACTCGCTGCCTACGCGCGTCGCCGTGACCAGCTCTGCCGGCGCCCGCGCGACGCCTCGTTCTTCGTCTCGACCGCCAGCACTCGTCTGCTGTACTGCAACGCGCACGTCGCCTGGCTGGACCTCGTCCGCCGTGCCGGACTGAAGCCTCGCTCGGGGAAGTGCCGACCTCGCCCGCACGACCTGCGCCACAGCTTCGCGGTGCGGACGCTGCTCGGCTGGTATCGAGACGGAGCGGATGTCGCGGCGCGCATGCCGCTGCTGTCGACATACCTCGGGCATGTCCATCCCGGCAACACCTACTGGTATCTCTCGGCCGCACCTGAGCTGCTCACCCTTGTCGCGGCCCGCCTCGACGCCGCCGGAGCACAGCCATGAGCGCGCTGGCGCCTGTCATGGAGGGCTTCTTCACCGAGCGGCTGATCTCCCAGCGTCGGGCGAGCCCGCACACCGTCGCCTCCTATCGAGACACGTTCCGGCTGTTGCTCGGCTTCGCCCAGCGCCGCACCGGGAAGGCGCCTGCCAGGCTCGCCCTCGAGGATCTCGACGCCGTGGTGATCGGCGCCTTCCTCGACCACCTGGAGCAGGAGCGTCACAACAGCGTGCGCACCCGCAACAACCGACTGGCTGCTGTTCATTCGCTGTTCGCCTACGCGGCGCTGCGCCATCCCGAGCACGCGGCGCTGATCCAGCGGGTGCTCGCCATCCCCGCCAAGCGCGTGGACCGAAAGCTCGTGTCGTTCCTCACCGACGACGAGGTCGAGGCCCTCCTCGTCGCACCCGACCGCGACACCTGGGTGGGCCGTCGCGACCACACATTGCTGCTCGTGGCCGTCCAGAGCGGGCTGCGTGTCTCCGAGCTCACTTCGCTGACGTGCGCAGACGTCGAGCTTGGCACCGGCGCCCACCTTCGCTGTCACGGCAAAGGCCGCAAGGAGCGGATCACGCCACTGACGACCCAGGTGTGCGCGCTGCTGCGGGTCTGGCTGGCCGAGCGCGGCGGAGGGCCAGACGATCCAGTCTTCCCCAGCCGTCGCGGCGGCTCCCTCAGCAGCGATGCCGTCGCCGTCCTGGTGGCAAGACATGTCCGCACGGCCGCCACGCGTTTCCCCTCGTTGGGCACCAAGACGGTGACGCCGCACGTCCTGCGCCACACGTGTGCGATGCGCCTTCTTGCTGTCGGCGTGGACACCTCGGTCATCGCGCTCTGGCTCGGCCACGAAGGGATCGAGACCACCCAGATCTACCTGCACGCCGATCTCGCCATCAAAGAACGGGCGCTGGCGCGCACCGCGCCCACCGGCACGACCCCAGGTCGCTACCGCGCCCCCGACTCGCTGCTCGCCTTCCTGAAGGGCCTCTGATTATGCCGACTTCAGTAGCCTGGAACCCTTGTCCCGCAAGGGCTCTGAGACCCAACTCGGCATAATCCACTGCTCGGCATAATGCACCAGACACCGTTGCCGCAGGCTGTTGGCGAAGACCACCTCGACCGCGCCGATCAGCCCCGCCGCACCGTCGGTGATCACCAGCAGCGGCGCCCGCAGCCCGCGGTCCACCAACTCGCCCAGGACCCTGGCCCAGGGGTCGTGGCCTTCGCTGGCACCTGGGGCCAGCCCGACCAGCACCGGACTGCCTTGGGTGGTGATGCCCCAGGCGCACAGCACCGGCTCGGCCCGAGCGCCGGGATGCATCCGGAAGTGCGACCCGTCCAGGAACAGCTACTCCAGCTCGATCCCGCTGAGATCACGCAGCTTCCAGGCGTCGAACTCGGTCTTGATCGCCTCGCAGACGCGGCTGACCGTCGACTTCGACAGTGCCGCCTCCGGCCCCAGCGCCTCAGCCAAGGCTGCCTCTACGTCGCGGACGGAAAGGCCGCGCACGAACCCCGACAGCACCAGCGCCTCCAGCGCGTTGGTGCGGCTGACCCCCTTGCCCAGCAGCCGTGAGGTGAACGGCTGGTCGGTGCCGCACAGCTTGGGTCGCTCCAGCACCACCAGCCCAGCGGTGGTCTTGACGGTCAATTCGGCGTGGCCGTGGCGATACCCGGCGCGCTCGCGCTCACCGCGGGCGTACGGTCCCGGCCGAGGAACTCGGTCACCTCGGCTTCCACCGCGGCCTGGATGACCAGCCGCACGCTCAGCCGGGCGACCTGCTCCAAGACCTGGCCGAGGTCCTGCTCGGAGGCGAACAGCTGATCGATCTCGGCGCGGACGCGTTCGAC
>DASYUT010000211.1 GCA_036000965.1 Actinomycetes bacterium | reverse complement strand
AGCAGGACGTCGTCGGCGACGATCACGCGCATGGGAGCTCAGCTTGGAGCCGCGTCGGTTCGACCGTCAGTCGGCCATCCAGCGCGCCGACCCGGTCGGCCAGCTGGACCATCGCGGCGGTGCGCTGGGTGCCGTCGTCCTCCACCGTGACCACCAGCCGTCCACCGGTTCGAACAGCGCTGACGCTTGCGTGGCTGGCGTCCCGGCCGGCGGCGTCGTCAAGCGCCTCGGCGACCAGGAGATAGGCGGCGGTCTCCAGCGCAGCCGGATACCGCCCCTCGGCCGCGGCGCGGATCTGGACCGGCAGGGGGGCCGCGTCGGCCAGGGTCGCCAAGGCCGGTGCAAGGCCCGCCTCGGCCAGGATGGCCGGGTAGATCCCGTGGGCCAGCCCTCGGAGCTCGCCCAGGGCCGCCTGCGCGTGGCCGGTCGCCTCGGCGAGCAGCGATCCGGTCTGCGAGTCGCCGTCGGCGTGGGCGCCGGCGCGGGCGAGCCGGAGGTCGTAGGAGAGGGCCAGCAGGCGCTGCTGGGCGCCGTCGTGCAGGTCGCGTTCCAGCCGGCGCCGCTCGGCGTCGCCCGTCTCGACGATGCGGACGCGGGAGGCTCGCAGGTCCTCGAGCTGAGCGAGCGCCTCGGCCTGCAACCGTTCGTTTTCCAGCGCGAGCCGGACGGCGGCGCCGATCTCGCGCTCCAGGTCGGGCAGCGCTGCGGTGTGGGAGACGACCGCGATCCGGCGGCCGTCCCGAACCAGCGCGGTGACCGCGCGGCCGGGTGCGGCGACGGGCTCGGCGACCGGCCGGCCGTTGGCGTCCACATGGCGCTGGGTGTCAGGCAGCCAATAGGCGATCTTGAGCCCGGGATCGCCAACAGCCCGGGCGAGCGCGGCCTCCAGGAACCCGGGTGGGGGCGCCTGGCCAAGGCTGGTCGCGATCCGGGCGACGGCGCGGCGCTGGACCCGGGTGCGGACGGCCGTCCACGCCAGCCCCGCGACGAGCAGGATCGCCGCGGCGCACCCGATGGTGAAGCTCGTGCGAAAGGCCGGGTCGGACGGGTCTTCCAGCGGCATCCGCAGGAGGACGATCGCGTGCGCGATGACCGCAGCCGCAAGCAGGATTGCTGGCAGGGCGACCGGCAGCAGCGCGCGGCGAGCCGGCCCCGAGTCCCGCAGGAGCCGCCACCCGCAGACCATCACCAGCGCGGCCGCGGCAGCCGCGGTGAACCAGCGGTCCGCCACCTCGATCCCGTGCGTAAGCCGCGGGAACGACCGCAGCAGGAATACGTTGTCGGTGCAGTTGGCCCAGCAGTTGGGGTCGAAGAAGGGGTCCCGGAAGAGCGCTCGGCCGAGCGCGGCGAGCGCGGCTTCCAGGTAGACGGCCGACACCAAGGCACGGGCGACCGCCCCGCGGAGCCGGCCGCTCGGGTAGGCGACCACCAGGTGCAGCAGCAGCGGGAAGGCGAATCCGGCGGCGAGCATGCCGAGGCTCCGGACCAGCGGGGGTCCCTTGTCCCAGCCGACCCAGACGGGTGCGAACCAGACCAGACCGGCGAGTACGGCCAGGTCGCCGATCCGCCCTGCCGGGTGGGTGAAGGAGGTGACCAGGCCGGCCACGACCAGCGCGAGACCCGCTGCGACGGTGAGCGTGGCGATCAGGCTGGAGCGTCCGGCGTAGGTGGTGAACCTGCCAGGGCCCTGCGCGATGGCGAGAGCGCCCAGGCCGACGGCGAGCGCGGCCGGCCCGGCGGCCAGCCGCGCCAAGTTCGCCCGTTGGATCAAGACAGCTGTCATCGCGCGATTGTGGCATGCCGCACGTGGCGCGGAACCGTGCTGGCCACAGTCCAAGCCTGGGGCAGGCCACGATGTGCCCGGCTCCGCCGACTCCTAGCGTCCCCCTCGACCCTCGATGAAAGGAGTGGGACCATGCACTGGATGAAAGGCCGAGCCTGGCTCGCGACTGTTGCCCTCGCCGTGATCGCGGCGGTCGTGGCGGGGGGCTGCAGCGGTGGGGGGGGACGCGGCGACAAGGCCGGCGGCGCCGGTGAGCCGGTGGTGCTGCGGATGGCCAACGCCTACGGCGACCTGAACGATGTCCCTGCGGTCCAGTACTTCGTGTCCCAAGTCAAGGAGCGTTCTGGTGGCAACGTTCGCATCCAGCTCGTAAGTCCCTGGGGTGACTACGCCACCGACGCCGAGCAGCAGGTCGTGCGGGCCGTGGCCACCGGCAAGGCCGACCTCGGCTGGTCGGGAACACGAGTCTTCGACACGATGGGCATCACCAGCTTCCAGGCGCTGCAGGCGCCGATGCTGATCGACAGCTACGGCCTCGAGCACGCCGTCCTCGCAAGTGACATCCCAGGCCAGATGCTGCAGGGCTTGAGCAAGGTCGGCGTGCGCGGCCTCGGGGTCCTCGCCGACGGCCTGCGCAGGCCGATCGCCGTCAAGCACCCCATGCTCGGCGCGGCGGACTGGCGCGGGATCACCTTCGGTACCCTCAAGTCGCAGGGCCAGGCCCAGGCGATCCGGGCCCTCGGCGCGACCCCGATGGAGGTCTTCCGACGCTCGCGTAACCAGGCGCTCATGGACGGCAAGCTCCAGGGGTTCGAGATGAGCCTCCTCGTCTACGAGCGCAACGCCCTGGCGCATCCCGCCCCGTATGTGACCGCGAACGTCACCCTGTGGCCGCAGATGGACGTCCTCCTCGCCAATCCCGGCCGCCTCGCCGCGCTGACCCAGCAGCAGCGAGGATGGCTCCAGCAATCGGCCCGAGACGCCGCGGGCCGCTCGGTCGCTCTCGCCGACCGCGACGTCCAGAGCCTCAAGAACAGCTGCCAGTCGGGCGCCCGCTTCGCCAACGCCTCCCCGGCCGACCTGGCATCGTTGCGCAAGGCCTTCGCCCCCGTCGCTGCGAGCCTCGAGCAGGACCCCCAGACGAAGGCGTTCATCCAACAGATCCGGGCGCTGAAGCGGTCCACCCCGGCTGGAGCGCCGCTGGCCATCCCGGCCGGCTGCACCGGCAGGGCGCCCGAGCAACCCGCCGGGAACACGGGGACGGCACCCACCGATCTCAACGGCACCTACCGCTACGTGCTCACCAAGGAGGACGCCCAGAAGGCCGGGGACACCGAGGATGTGTATCCGCAGGTCACTACGGTGAAACTGGAAGACGGTCAGGTGGAAGGCGGCTGCTTCGGCCAAGGCGTCACCTACTCGGTCACCGGCGACCGGATCACATTCAACGCCCCCGAATACGGCTACAGCACGACCTTCACCTTCTCGGCGGACGACGAGGGCAACCTCCACCTCACGCCCGTCCCCCCGATGGACCGGGGCGACGCGTTCCAGTGCTCGTACAAGGCTTGGACGAAGATCGGCTGACACTCGCCGCGTGAGCTCACCGCGCCTCGCCGCCGAGGGGGATCTCGGCGGCGAGGCGCGTCCCGTGCCCGGGAACGCTTTCCACCCGGAGCGTCCCGCCGAAGGTCTCGACCCGGTCGGCGAGCCCCCGCAGGCCCGATCCGCGCCCAGGGTCGGCCCCGCCAACGCCGTCGTCTGCGATCTCGACCCTGAGCCGGTCTTCGCTGGCCGTGACGGCAACGGCGACGTGGGCGGCGGCGGCGTGCTTGGCGACGTTGGCGAGGGCTTCGGCGCAGACGAAGTAGGCGGCCACCGCGACCCGCTGGGGCAGCTGGCTGCTTGCGACGTTGATGTCGACCGGGAGAGGGAGGTCCTTCGCCAGGGCCGCCAGCGCGTCCGCCAGCCCATGCTCGGAAAGCACGCGCGGGTGCAGCCCGTGTGCCAGCCGGCGCAGCTCCTCCAGCGTTCGTACAAGCTGATCCTGGGCGTGGGCGATCTGGTCCCTGGTCTGCTCGCCGGAGGCCGATCCTTGGCTGCGGCGCAGGGTCGCCGCCAGCTTCCCAAGCCGAGCCTCGGCCCCGTCGTGTAGGCGACGCTCCAGCCGCCGGCGTTCCTCATCCCGTGCCGCAAGGATCCGTCGACGCGAGGCTGCAAGCTCCACGACCCGGGCCTGCACCTCGGCCTGGAGCCGAGCGTTGGAGGCTGCGAGCTGGGCGGCGGAGGTGACCGCCTCCAGCAGCCCCAAGTCCTCCAGCACGGCCGGGTCGTGGACCAGGACGGCGACCGGCCGACCCTCACGCTCCACGACAGTCACCGAACGCCCCGAACCGGGACCGGGCAGGGAGAGCACGCGGCCCTCGGCATCGACGAACACGCCCCGGTCGGGAAGCCAGTAGCCGATCGCAAGGGACGGGTCGCCGAGCGCCCGTGACAGCTCCCCGCGAAGCGTGCCGGAGCGGGCCTCGCCGAGCTCGACGACCAGGTCGGTGACGGCCGCCCGCTGCCATGGGGCGACCAGCAGACCTGCCAGTAGACCTCCGGCAAGGACGCAGAGCGCCAGCTCGTACACAAGCAGCGACGGGCCGCTGACCTCCTCCGGCGGCAGCAGCAGGCGAGCCGCTGCGGTTCCCGCAAGCACCAGGCTCAGCCCGGCGGCGGCCTGCAGCCCGATCAGGCGGGCCCGTCGGGGCTGACCGACCGACCGAACGTGGTCGCGGGCGCAGACAGCCACCAGCAGCCCGGCCAGCAGGATGGTGACGCCCGCGCTCCGCCAGATCGGGGTGATGACCGCCACCGCGTAGCCGACCGCGACGGCTCCTCGGACAGGTCGCGACCCTGGCCGCCCGGATGGGTAGGTGAGCACCAGCTGCACAAGGGGCCCGCGGTGCAGGTACACCAGGTGCGCCGCCCCCCAAGCCACCGCCGGCACACCGACATTGGCGAAGTTGCCCAGGAACCAGGTGAAGCCGGTCGCCGCCATCAGCGGGCCGGTGCGGCTCTCCGGCCGCCGCCTCGAAGCGACGAGCCCGCAGCCGATGAAGCTCCAGCCGACGGCCAGATCAGGGATCCAGTGGCGCGGGTCGCCCCATCCGAACCCGACCCGCTCGGCGGTGAGGCCGAGCACACCGCCGGCCAGCAAGACCAGGCCAAGCCGCCACATCGTCGCCTTCAGCCGATCAATGCGGCAAGCGCCTCCCCGGACAGCCCGCTCTTGGGGATGAACCCCCGCGCAGGCGTCGCTCGGAGGCGGGGCCCATAGGCCGCCGCGTCACGGCTGGAGATCAGCACGACTGCAGGTGAAGCCGGCGCCGCGGCGAGCTGCTCGGCCACGGCGAGGCCGTCGAGATCCGGCAGCTGAATGTCGAGCAGAACGATCTCGGGCCGCAGGACGGCGACGGCCTCCACGGCCCCCTCCCCGTCCGCCGCCTCACCGATGACGTCGAAGCCTTCGGCCTGCAGCAACGCCCGAGCCGACGCACGGAACGCGGCATGGTCGTCGACGATGAGCACGGTTGGACGCATGCCGCTGATCGTCCCACATGCCACTCCTGGCCCACACTGTGGCCAGCACCAGTCCTCGCGGTCGGGAGCCGCCCCGGCTACACCCAGCGTCGATTGCCGGCAACGCACGCATCGTCGCACCGGCTCGAGCCGCCCAGCACTATGGCCAGCCGCAGTCCGGTTGCCGCAGAGACTGCGGCCACCCCCGATGTTTCGGCGGGCCGAGCGCCCCAGCCTTGTCGCTGGAAGCTGCGGGCTGAGTTGCAGAAGGGAGTGGCGACGAGCACCCGACGGTGGCGACCGACACGTGAAGGCTCCGGTCACCAAGTGACAGACCCAGGCGCGAATTGGCAAACCACCGGGGACGACTGCGGTTCGTGCGCCGTCGCACCAAGGGTGGGTGGTTTCACCTCTCGGGGGGGTCGTTGCCACCCCTTGGGCTCCTAGTCGCACCCGCCCCAGGCTCGCGAAGCTGTGGGTCGAAGAGCTGGCAGCCGTCCAACGGAGGGAGCGGGAACCGGGCGGACGCCAGGGAGCGAGCTGCTCTGAGGCGGGACCGCACCACCGCTTCGCTTGCCTTCGACGCGCGACGTTCTGCAGCGACGAGCCGAAAGGAGCCGGTCATGCAGCAGCTTCAGATCCAGCGGCCGCGGCCTCGACCTCGTCCCAAGCCGCTCGACCTGCGCACTCCGTCGGGACGGCCCCTGCCGTACTAGGTCGTGAGCGTCAAGGACTGCCGCGACGGGCGCGCTTGCGCGTCAGGAGCACGAGCAACCCCCCCACACCGAGCAGCGCGCCGGCGAGGGCGGCAGGCAGCCGAGAGGAAGCGCCGGTGTAGGGCAGGGTCGTGGCCCGCTTGCAGTGCGCCGGCGCTTGGGCGCGGGTGTGGGCGGCCAGCACCAGGTCGGTGCCGTTGCGGTTGTACAACGACCCCATCAGCAGCGGGTGCTTGGCCAGGTCCATGGGGAACTCGCGCGAGAAGCTGCCGGACCGGTCGGTCGTCACGGTGGTCAGGTTCGGGATCACCGGCTGCCCGGTGCGCACGTCGCGGATGTCCAGGGTCAGGGTCGTGTTGGGCTGCAGGCCCGTGGCCTCGACGTCGACGTGGTCGCAGACCGGGCAGGACATGACGAACGACTCGGCGCCGTGCGCCGGGGCGGCGAGAAGCAGGGTGAGGGCGGCCAGGCCGAGCAGCGGCATGAACCTTCGCATCAAACCTCCTGGGGCTGGAAGGCCCTCGCACGACGCTTGCGCGCAACCCAGCCCGGTGACGGCGGGAGAGCAGCGTTGTGCTCTGAGGTGCCGGGTTTGTTGTGGACCGGTGAGTGGCAGATGGCGGAGTGGACGCGGAGTGGACGCGGCCAACGGCGGAGGATAGCCGGACCGGGCCTTCCAGGCAAATTCATGCTGCTCGCTGCCTGACGGGCCAAGCTGGACGATCAGGCAACTCAGCGCCGCGGCGACCTCCCTTGGTAGGCTCGCTGGGCACGAGGCGGGAGGACACCGCTGCGCGCCAGCCGCAGCCCGGACTGGCCCGCCAACTCACCCGCGACGACATGGAACGGCTGCACCTGGCGAGCTTGCAGGGCGCCCACACCTTGGGGCTCCACAACCAGCCTGCTCGCCTTGCTTGTCTGTTCGCATGAAGGCGCGCGACTGCAACGATGCTCGACAGCGTCACCAACTCGGGCGACTATCAGGGCAGCGACGATGCGTAGACCGCTCGCGACCCGTCGGTGAAGGGAGCTGTCGATGTCAGGGCAAGTCACGCTTACAGAACAGGAGGCTCGTGCCTTCTCCTCGCTGCTGCGCCGGGCCAGCGAGCGCCTCGAAACCTACGAGGAGCAAACCCATCAGGACCGCCGCCTGGCCGAGGAGATTCGCATCGCGGCAGACGAGTTGGTCAACCGTCTCCGGCCTGACCAGGAAGTGACGGCCTGACCTACGGCGCTCCGACCCCTTCGGGTCGATGTGCATGCCTGTGTCGTTCACGCTGCAGCCCAGAGTCCAGAGCCTGTGGCATGCGCCGGGAGCGGTCGATGGCGGCAGAGACTGGGGGCCCGTTGGGCCAGGCCGGAACGGCCGCTCCAGCAGCACCGCCGTGGCGCGAACGGTTGACCTCCATGGTGGAATGAAGCGGCCAAACGCTTGCACTTCGACCTCGGCCCTTGACCCCGCCCGGGACTCCCCATGCTGTGTGGACGGCGCGAGGAACGCGCCATGCTCGCCAACCTGCTCGCGGGCGCGCGCCAGGGGCGCAGCGGCGTGCTGGTGGTGCGTGGCGAGGCTGGCATCGGCAAGCACGCCCTGCTGGCCGACGCCGCCGAGCAGGCCGACGGGTTCCACCTGCTCCGCGCAACCGGGGTCGAGTCCGAGGTCGAGCTCCCCCTCGCCGGCGTGCAGCAGCTGCTGCGGCCGGTCGGTGACCGGCTGGACCGGCTCCCCGCCCCGCAAGCCGAGGCCCTGCGGGGCGCGTTCGGGCTGGTCGACGTCCAGGCCAACCGGTTCCTTGTCGAGCTGGGCGTGTTCAGCCTGCTGACGGTGGTGGCCGCCGAGCAGCCGCTGCTGTGCCTTGTCTCCCAGGCCCGCTGGCTGGACCCCGCCTCGGCGGATGCGCTGGTGTTTGTGGCCAGGCGGCTGGCCGCCGAGCGCGTGGTGATGCTGTTTGCCGCCCGCGACGGCGACGTGCGCCAGTTCCACGCCGGGCCTGCCCGAGCTGCGTCTTGGTGGGTTGGATCCTGCGGCCGCTGGCGAGCTGCTGGCCGCGCAGGCCGGCACGCTCGCCCCCGGGGTGCGTGACCGGCTGCTCGGCGAGGCCGGCGGCAACCCGCTGGCCCTGCTGGAGCTCCCCCGGACCCTGACCAGCCAGCAGCTCGCCGGCAGTGACCCGCTACCTGAGCGGCTGCCGCTGAGCGCCAGGCTGGCGCAGGTGTTCCTGCAGCGCGTGCGGCGGCTGCCCCAAGCGACCCAGACGCTGCTGCTGGTCGCCGCGGCCGAGGACACCGGCGAGCTGGCCACGATCCTGGCCGCCGGGGGGGTGCTGGCCGTGGACAAGGAGGCGCTGGAGCCGGCCGAGCAGGTCGGGCTGGTCCAGGTGGTGGACTCGACGCTGGCGTTTCGGCATCCGCTGGTCCGCTCGGCCATCTACCAGGCCGCCACGTTCACGGCTCGCCAGGCCGCCCACCGAGCGCTCATTGCGGTGCTCCAGGGCGGGCAGCAGGCCGAGCGGCGGGCCTGGCACCTGGCCGCGCCGCCACCCTCGCCCCTGATGAGCGCGCCGCGGCCCCGCCGCGGCCGCGGCCACGCTCGCGCGGGCCGCCGCCCTCACCCCGGAGGCGGCACCCCGGCCGCCGCCTGCACCCTGCTGCTGGAGGGGGCCAGACTCCTCCTCGATCCGGATCCCGACCAGGCGACCGAGCTGCTGGTGCTGGCCGCCCAGGCGGCACTGGCCGCGGGCGAATTGGACACCCTGGTCAACCAGATCCACCCGGTCGTCGCCCGGCTCAACGCCCACCGGCCGGGCCAGGAAGATGTCCGGGTCCAGCGGGTCGCCCGGAGCCTGGCCGCGGCCGGGCTGGTCAAGGTTCCGCCGGCCGCCATTGCCCAGGACCGGTCGGGTGAGGCGGCCACCACCTGGCCGCCCCCCGCCTTCACCTGGACCTGGCCAATGCTGATCCTCGTCGAGCCGGCTGTCGACAACGTCACCGCCGACCAGCTGTCTGCGCGGTCGGTGGAGGCCCGCCGCGCCGCCGGGACGGTCAGCGCCCTCACCGCCGCGCTGGCCAACCTGATGCTGGTCGAGGCGTCCCTGGGCCGCTGGCAACCCGCGATCAGCCACGCTACCGAGGGGCTGCGGCTGGCCAGAGAGACCGGGCAGGACACCACCGCCGGCTATTTCCTGGCCTGGCCGGCCTGGCTCGCCGCGTTCCAGGGCCGCGCCGAGGACTGCCGGCGGCTGGCCGAGGAGGCCCTCGCCATGGCGATCCCACGCCGGCTCCTGGGGGTCGCGGGGCTCGCCGCCTGGACACTGGCGAACCTGGACCTGACCGAGGGCCGCCCAGCGGCGGCCTTGGAGCGGCTGCGCGCGCTCGCCACCCCCGGGCATCCGACCGCGTACGCGCCCGTCGCGCTGCTGGCCACGGGGCAGCTGGTCGACGCGGCCGCCCAGGCTGGTGCGCTGGAGGGCATGGAGCCGTTCGTGGCCCGCTTCGAGCGCTGGGCCCAACGCGACCAGCGGACCTGGACCCTTGTGGTCGCCCGCCGCTGCCGGGCCCTGATCACCCAAGGCCCGGCAGCCGAACAGCACTACCAGGCCGCCCTGGCCGTGGAGGGCATGAGCACACGGCCGACCGAGCTGGCCCGCACCGAGCTGGCCTATGGCCAGTGGCTGCGCCGGGCCCGCCGGCGCAGCGACGCCCGGGTCCACCTGCGCACCGCCCTGGAGCTGTTCGTGCGGCTGGGCGCCGCCCCCTGGGCCGAGCGGGCCCGCGCCGAGCTGCGCGCCAGCGGCCAGACGGCCCGCACCCGCGACCCCAGCACCCGCCAGCAGCTCACCCCCCAGGAGCGGCAGGTCGCCGGACTCGCCAGCCAGGGCCTGACCAACCAGCAGATCGCCGAGCAGCTGTTCCTGAGCTCCCACACGGTCGGCTACCACCTCCACAAGCTCTACGCCAAGCTTGAGATCACCTCCCGCGCCGACCTGGCCCAGCTCGACCTGGACGACGCCGGCCACTGACCCAAACCTTCAGCAGGGCTGCAGCCTGCAGCCCTGCTGCTCAGCTACCGAGCCGCCCGGAACAGCGGGCTACCGCTCCCCGGAGCAAGCGCCCTCCTGTGGCATGCGCCTGCTGGGTCAGGCGATCGCGTGGCTGCACGCGACGCTGCCTGCCTGACCAACGGCCGGAAGGCCAGCTGGGTAGGGCCTGCCGTTGAACGCGGCCATGCTCCATGCTCTGGGCATTGGTCTGGAGTTCGACTTCGTCCTCGACGCGGCTAGCTGCCATGCTGGACACGTTGTGAACGGCTGGTTGCGTCCAGTCCTCTAGGGCTTCGGGCCTGCCAGAGCCCACACCGCGAAGGAGGACCTACAAACAGACTTCCACCTCGCGGAAGCCTGGACGTCCACGGAAACACAATGACCAGGCATGGTCCTGCCATCGAGTTCGAACCAGTTGTCGTCACACCGTACGGGAGGGGTCGCGGTGAGGCTTGGCCTGCACTACTGGAACTATTCGACGCCGTCGGATCCGACGAAGATTGCTGCGGCCTTGGCCGAGACGGCGCGGACCGCCGAGCAGGCGGGGGTTTCCTCGTTCACCGTCATGGACCACTACTTCCAGATGGAGCAAGCGGCCGCGGCCGACGAGCCGATGCTGGAGGGCTACACCACGCTGGGCTATGTCGCGGCCAAGACCGAACGGATGACCCTTGGGCTGCTCGTCACCGGCGTGATGTACCGCTACCCGGGGCTCCTCGCCAAGATCGTCACCACCCTTGACGTGCTGTCCGGTGGCCGGGCCAGGCTGGGCATCGGCGCGTCGTGGTACGAACGCGAGCAGCTCGGCCTCGGTGTGCCGGTCGTGCCGGTGGCTGAACGGTTCGAGCGTTTGGAGGAGACGCTGCAGATCTGCCTGCAGATGTGGAGCGACACCAACGGTCCGTTCCACGGCCGGCACTACCAGCTGGCCGAGACGCTGTGCGTCCCCGCCCCGATCCGTCGGCCCCATCCACCGATCCTGGTTGGCGGTGGCGGGGAGAAGAAGACGCTGCTGCTGGCGGCGCGCTACGCCGACGCCTGCAACCTGTTCGGGACCAGCCCGGACGACGTCGCGCACAAGCTCGCGGTGCTGCGCTCGCACTGTGACGCCGAAGGTCGCGACTACGACAGCATCGACAAGACCGTGCTCGCCGTACGGCCGGTCCTGGCCGACGTCGACGCGTTCATCGCCGCGGCCGGCGAGTACGCCGCGCTCGGCGTGACCGAAGTGCAGACGATGCCTGACCGGCACCCGGTCGAGTTCGCCGAGCAGATCGCCGAGCGGGTGCTGCCCAGACTCGCCGAGGTTGGCTGACTCGGACCCGAGCGTAGGTCAACGTCGGGTCTCGGCGCAGCTGCGGGCTCGGATGGCGGTGTCGCTGGGGCTAATAGACCACCTCGCCATGCGTCGTGTCGCTGCCAGGCGTGCAGCTGCCGCCGGTTCTCGGTCAGCTCGGGTTGGCCCTGCCCGCCCCACCGCCCACGCCGGCCAGGCCGGCGAGGATTCGCTCGGTGACCACCTCAACCGGGCCGACCGCGTCGACCACGACCAGGCGGCCACGATCCCGGTAGTAGTCGAGCACCGGTCGCGTCTGGGTCCTGAACACCGCAAGCCGGTGGCCGATGACGTGCTCGTCGTCGTCACCTCGCCCGCGACCCGCGAGCCGGCGCCACAGCTCGTCGTCAGGAACCTTCAGATAGCAGGCGGCGTCGAGCGCGGCGCCGCGCGCGGCCAGGTGGCGGTCCAGGGCCTGGGCTTGGCCGATGGTGCGGGGGAAGCCGTCGAGCACGAAGCCGCCCGCGCAGTCGGGCTGGTCGAGCCGCTCCAGCACCAGCGGGGGTCACCAGCCGGTCGGGTACCAGGTCACCACGGTCGAGGAACGCAAGGGCCTGCCTCCCGAGCTGGGTCGCATCGGCGGCGTGGCGCCGCAGGAGCTCGCCGACGTGGATGGCTGGCACCCGCAGGTGATCCGCGATCCGGGCGGCCTGGGTCCCCTTTCCGGACCCGGGCGGGCCAAGGAGCACAAGTCGCATCGCTTCCACGTAACCCTGCCTTGCTGGGGTGGTCCGTCGGGTTGAATACCACCTCGGACTCGGAACAGCTACGGGTGCAGCGCGACCCTCGCGCGGTGGCCCAGCACGCAGACGAGCAACCGCACGGTCCGCGGGCACCGGGCGAGGTGAACTTCTACCTTTGTGCCTGGGTTACGGTACGGTCGACGCTTCCTAGCCTGCGCGTCCTGTTCGATCGCTCAGGTCGGGACCGAGTGCTACCGTCCTCGCTCAGCTCTGGCGGGTCGGAGTCCAGGTGAGGTGGCCGGGGGTCGCGGACCACTTCTATGGTCGCGGCCCGCCCTGGTGGTAGTCGTGGGCGAAGGGGGTGGTGATCGTGTGTACCACGGAGCCGGCGCAGCTCTCGGAGACGCCCGACCTCTTCGGGGCGTTTCCGCGGCTGAGCGAGCCGCAGATCCAGGCCCTCGCCACGCGCGGCGAGCGGCGGAGCACCCAAGAAGGCGAGGTCCTCTACCGGGAGGGCGACGAGGGCTACGACTTCTTCGTGATCCTCAAGGGAAGGCGGCGGTCGTCGAAGGGTACACGGGCGACGAGCGCGTGATTGCCGTCCACGGCCCCGGCCGCTTCCTCGGTGAGCTGAGCCTGCTCACCGGTCAGGCGGCGTTCACCACGGCGGTGGTGCGCGCAGCGGGCGCGGTGCTGGTCGTGGGGGTGGACCGCCTTCGCGAGCTGGTCACCCAGGACGAGACGCTCGGGGACCTGATTCTGCGAGCCTTTCTGATCCGCCGCTCCCTCCTCATTGAAGCCGAGGCCGGCCTCAGGATCGTGGGTTCGCCCTACTCGGCGGACACCAGACGCTTGCGCGAGTTCGCCGCCCGCAACCGGCTGCCGCACAAGTTCATCGACCTGGAGAAGGACGAGGATGCCGAGACGCTGCTGCGCGAGCTGGGTGTCAAGCCGGAGGAGACGCCGATCGTGATCTGGGACGGCCGGCGGGTGCTGCGCAACCCGAGCAACGCGGAGCTGGCCGGTACCATCGGCCTGCCTGTCCCGAGCACCGACGAGATCGTCTGCGACCTGTTGGTCGTCGGCGCCGGACCGGCCGGCCTCGCCGCCGCCGTCTATGGCGCCTCGGAGGGCCTGACGACAGTCGCGATCGACGCGGTGGCGACCGGGGGTCAGGCCGGCACCTCCCCGCGGATCGAGAACTACCTGGGCTTCCCGGCGGGGATCTCGGGCGCGGAGCTGGCCGAGCGTGCGGTCATCCAGGCGGAGAAGTTCGGCGCGCGCATCGGCCGTGCCGGCCGAGGCGACCGCCCTCGAGCGGCGCGACGGGTACCACGTCGTCCGACTCGACGACGAGACGACGATCCACGGCCGCATGGTGGTGATCGCCACCGGCGTCCGCTACCGCAAGCTCGACGTGCCCCGCCTCGAGCAGCTCGAGGGGACCAGCATCTACTACGCCGCGACCCTGGTGGAGGCGCAGCTGTGCCGCAACGACCCGGTGGCGGTGGTGGGCGGGGGCAACTCCGCCGGACAGGCGGCAGTCTTCCTTGCCCGGCACGCGCCGCGCGTCCACCTGGTGGCGCGCGAGGATGACCTCGGCGAGAACATGTCGCGCTACCTGGTCGACCGGATCCAGCGCACCCCGGCGATCGAGATCTTGCTGCATACCGAGGTCCGCGAGCTGGTCGGGGACAAGCGGCTCAAGGCGATCGTGGTGGAGGACAACCGCACCGCGGAGCGCCGCACGCTGGAGGCACGCGCCTTGTTCGTCTTCATCGGCGCGGAGCCCCATGCGCGCTGGCTGGGCGACCAGCTCGCGCTCGACGACCGAGGCTACATCCTCACCGGACCTGATGCGGAGCGCCCCGCGGGCGACGGCTTGCGGCAGGCCGATGCTGGCCGACCGTTGCCACTCGAGACCAGCCGGCCAGGCGTATTCGCCGCGGGCGACGTGCGGAGCGGGTCGATCAAGCGGGTGGCCTCGGCCGTCGGCGAGGGCGCCATGGCCGTCCGCCTGGTGCACGAGTACTTCGAGCAGGTCGGGGGCCCGGCCGGCCCGTAGACGGCGCACTCTGCCGTTCAGACGGCCTCGCCGGCCAGCATCTCCGCTAGCAGGCGCCTCGGTTCCTTCAGGGAGCGCCCGCGCGGCCTGCCCCACGGGTCCTTGCCGCCCTCCACGCGCTCCGGGATCGTCCGGATCGTGAAGCGCTCAGGGCGGAGGCCCTCCTGCTCCATTTCGCTCCAGTCCAGCGGCGTGGCGACCGGGGCACCCGCTCGCGCTCTCACCGCATACGGGGCCACGGCGTGCTGCGCGTAGGCGTTCCGCATGATGTCGATGAACAGCCGGCCGCTCCGCCTACCCTTGCGCTGCTCCATCGTGAACCCCTCGGGGTCGCGTGCCGCCAGCAGCTCGCCCACTCCCCGGGCGAACTCCCTCACCGCGCCGAAATCGGTCCGCCGGTCCAGCGGGACCATCACGTGGATCCCCTTGCCGCCCGTCGTCTTCGGGAACCCCGGCAGGCCCAGATCCTCCAACAGCCCCTTCAGCGTCAGCGCGGCACGGCGTGCCTCCGCGAACTTCCCCTCCGGTGGGTCAAGGTCGAAGATCATCTGGTCTGGGTGCTGGGGGCGGTCCACCCGCGACAGCCACACATGCGGCGTGATGCACGCCTGGTCGGCCAGGTACACCAGCGTCGCCGCGTTGTCGCACAAGATCTGCGTCAAGCTGCCCCGCTGCTTCCCGATCCTGGCGGTGTGGACCCACTGCGGAACCGAGCCGTTCACGTTCTTGTGGAAGAAGCGCTGCCCGTTCAGCCCGTCCGGATACCGCTCCATCGCCACCGGCCGGCCGCGCACGTGCGGAAGCATCGCCGGGGCGACGCGCGCGTAGTACTCGGCCAGGTCCAGCTTGGTAATCCCGTCGTCGGGGAACAGGACCTTATTGGGGCGAGCGATCTGGACCGTCCACCGCCCCGCTCGCACGGTGGCGCGATCGGCGCCGCGGCCATCACTTCCGCCCGTTCCACGCTTGCCCTGCCCGCTCAAGGCGCCTCCTTTCTCATCCGCCGGCCGCTCCCGCACCACCTCGCGCGCCGCCGGGGCTTGGTCGTTCTGGAGGCCTCTCCCTCTGTGCCGCCAACTCCTGGATGGTCTTCCCCGAGACCACCGAACGCGGCTGGGTGATGACCGGGTCGCGACGGGGGTCGGCGCCCTCGTCGTTCATCTTGACGAGCAGCCACCACGGCTTCTTGCCGCCGCCGACGCGCGTGAGGGCGAACCCTCCCCGCAACTTCTCGCCCTCCAGCCAGAACTTCACGTGCCCT
>DASYUT010000210.1 GCA_036000965.1 Actinomycetes bacterium | reverse complement strand
GGAGACCAGCGAGCAACCGGATGGGCAGGACCGGTGGGACCGGGCGTACCAGCTCGTGTTGCGCTGGGCGGCGCCGGCGGCGGGAGCAGAGCAGGAAGGGGCGACCGATGCGAGTGGCGTTGTATGTGCGCGTGTCCACCGACCGGCAGCAGCAGGCCCAAACCATCGAGCAGCAAGTCACCCAGCTCCACAGCTACGTCGCGGCGCACCAGGGGTGGACCGTCGGCGAAGAGCACGTCTTTCGCGATGACGGCTACAGCGGCGCCAAGCTGGACCGTCCCGGCCTGGACGCACTTCGCGACCATGCAGCGCGGGCGGCGTTCGACGTCGTGCTGGTGACTGCGCCGGATCGCCTGGCCCGCAACTTCACCCACCAGATGGTGGTGGGGGAGGAACTGGAACGCCGCGGCGTGCGGGTGGTGTTCTGCGATCGGCCGCTCACAGACGATCCGCATGAGCAGTTGGTCACCCAGATCCGCGGTGCGGTCGCCTGTGTACGAGCGGACCTTGATCGCCGATCGGATGCGACGCGGCCGGCAGGCACGGCTGCGCAGCGGGCAGCTGCTGCCGTGGACGCGGGCGCCCTTTGGGGTATCGGCTGCACCCCCAGCGGCCGCGCGACCCGGCCGCTGCGCAGGTCGACCCGGTCGCCGCCGTCATCGTGCAGGAGCTGTTCGCCGCGTATGCGGCTGGCGGGGTGACCCTGCACGGCCTGGCCGCGCAGCTGACAGCGCGGCGGGTGCCGACCCCGACCGGCAAGCCGGTGTGGCGGGCGACCACCGTCCGGCAGCTGTTGACCAACCCGGCCTCCAAGGGCGAGGCGGCCAGCGGCCGGCTGCGCACCACCCCAGCCCGGCGCCGCTGGTCGGCGCTGGCACCGGTCGGCAAGGGCGTGAGCACCCGGGCGCACCCACCCCAGGAGTGGATCACCGTGCCGGTCCCGGCGCTGGTGTCGGCCGAGCAGTTCGAGCTGGTCACCCAGCGGTTGGCCGCCAACCAGCGCAGCGCCCGGCGCCCCACCACCCACCCCTACCTGCTGCGCGGGCTCCCTCAGCTGCGGGGTCTGCCGGCTGCGCTGCAGCGGGGTCACCCGCACCGCCACCGACACCCGCTATCGCTCCTACCGCTGCCGCGGCAAGCTGGCCAAGGTCAGCTCCGGCCGCCCCAGCTGCTGCCCGGCGCGGTTCATCCCCGCCGGCCAGCTCGACGAGCTGGTGTGGGCGGATCTGTGCGCGGTCCTGGAGCAGCCGCAGCTGGTCGCCCAGGCCTTGGAGCGCGCCCACAGCGGCGCCTGGGTGCCCCAGGAGCTGCGCCGCCGGCAGGCGACCCTGCGCAGCGTGCGGGCCAGCGTGGCCCGCCGGCGCCAGCGCCTGCTGGACGCCTACCTGGCCGAGGTGATCGACCTTGATGCCTTCCAACGCCAAGACCGGACCCTTGCCGGGCAGGAGGCCGATCTGCTGGCCCGCGAGCGGGAGGTCGCCGCCCAAGGCGAGCGGCTGGCCGAGGTGAGCGCGATCATCCAGTCGATGACCCAGGTGCTGCAGCAGCTGCGGGTGGGCCTTGACCAGGCTGGCTTCGAGCAGCGCCGCCAGCTGGTGGAGCTGCTGATCGACCGGGTGCTGGTCACCGACGGCCAGGTGGAGATCCGCTACGTGATCCCGACCACCCCAGCCAGCACCAAGACCCGGTTTTGTCACTTGCGTACAGACTATTTCGATGTCGAACCTGCGAACGTAGGCCCGCCACGCCAGGTCAAGATCGCAGGTGCCAGGGCCCGCCCATCACAGCCACAGCACCTTCGGCGGCCGGGTCTTCGCGGGGACGCGCTGGACCTGCACGCGGATGATCGTGCCGCGCACGATCGGCCGGGGTGCGCGGCTGCCGTGATCGGGGTGGCGCTGCTGCTTGGGGTGCAGCCCAGTCCAGGCGTTGACGGTCACGGTGCCGTACTGGTCGTCCTGAGCGATCAGGGTGGCGGAAGGCGGCGGCCAGGTGGCCGGGTCGGCCAGGTTGAACTTGGCACCGTGGCGGCGAGGCCGACCGACCTTGCCGGGTGACGGTGGTGGCGGGTCGGCGTAGAAACAGCGATCGGATCGCAGCCGCACCAGCACCACAACAGGCGCCTCGGCGAGGTCGAGGGACAGCTGGGCGGAGTCGTAACCGCCGTCGAACACAACCAGGGGGATCGGCCCGGCGGCCGGCAGGCGTCTAAGCAGCGCGCGGACCTGCGCTGCGGCGGTCTGGTCGGTGTCGTCCAAGGGATGCAGACGGCGGGCATCGACCGGGGCGGTCCAGGAGTCACGGTCGAAGCTGAGCTGGCAGACCCACTGGTAGGCCCAGCCGGCGATGATCGGCTGGCCGGCCGAGTGGCGCGAGGGATGGTAGTAGTAGTCGCGCTGGGGCGAGCACTCGGCGTCGCAGCGCGGCCAGGTGGTCACGTCGACCGCGAAGACCAGCGGGTCGGCGTCTGGCAGGCTGTTGACCAGCAGGTCGCGGAGCCGCTCGGTATCGATGCGGCCACTGGCCAGCGCGTCGTAGGCGCTGCCCCAGCCGCGCCGGTGGGTCGGCTCCAGGCTCAGGTGCGGCAGCGACAGGAAGCTGTCGGCGCTCAGCAACGCGTCGCCCAGCTCGAACAGGGCGTCGCCGCGGCGGGTGCAGCAGGCGTGCAGCTCGGTCCGGAACGCGCCGAGCCGCGCGAGGGGGAAAGATGGCGTCGGCATGGCCGCACAGCCTGACAGCCACGACCGTCACAGGCAAGCTGAGCTGCGCAAACACCCCTGCCGAGTCATGCTCCAGGCGCGCCTGCCTGTGCCTGGGCTTGGATGGCGTGGCTTGACTGGCACCGCCTGGCGCTACCATCCTCGCGGTCGACCACCCCAGACAGGCTCCTACCACTGGGAGGGCGGCTGCGATGGTCCGGACCACGCCACCACCGCCGCTGGACATCACCGCGGTCTTTCCCGAGCTTGGCCCACTCGGCCGGCGGGCGGTTCGTCTGCATCCACGCGCCGGCACGCCGGGCAGCGGTGACAGCTCGCTTGGCGGGCCGCTGCTGTGGCCGGCCGAGGAGCCCTGGCCGATGTGCGACGGCTGGTTGGTGACCGAACGCCGCGAGCCGATCGCGCCTGAGGACCTGCAACGCCTCCGCCAGGTCCACGACACCACCCACGACGGCGGGCGGCGAGTCGGTGAGGAAACCATGGAGGAGTACGACGAGCGGATCAGGATCGCCGCGGGCGGCACGATCGACCTGGTGGCTGGGGACCGCGTCTTCCTTGAGCCGCAGCCGCACCAGGACCCGGCCGCGCTGATCCCGGTGCTGCAGCTGTACGCCCGTGACATCCCGGAGCTGCCGTTCCCCGGCCAGACCGATCTGTTGCAGCTGTTGTGGTGTCCGAACTGGCATGCCGAGCCGTGGCATGGCCCCCATCCGGTGACGGTCTGGCGGCCGGCGGCCGCGGTGGCCCAGCCGCTGGCCAGCCCGCCGGCTCCCCGGTTCGACGGGCTGTTCCCCGACCTGGCACCGCAGGAGTACGTGCCGTTGCCGTGCGTGCTGCACGCCGAGCGGATCGTCGAGTATCCACATTCTGAGTGGCCGTATTCCTCCGACCTGCCCGACGCGCTGGCCGAGCAGCTCCACCGGTGGGACCAGCAGCCCGACCTCCCGTATTCGTACTGGAATGCGCTGTCGACCGCGCCAGGGACCAAGGTCGGCGGCCACCCCCGCTGGGTTCAGGGCCCATGGTGGCCGCAGTGCCGCTGCGGGCTGCGCATGCACCACCTGCTGACCATCGCCAGCGACGAGTTCGAGATCGCAACGCTGGGCCGCCGCTGGCTGCCGCTGGAGGATCGGGACGACCCCACGATCACCGGACGACGGCTCCTCATCGACCGCGACTGCTGGGCGCCCCACGGGATCATGCTTGGCGACGTCGGCTCGCTGTACCTGTTCACCTGCACCGGCTGCGCGGACCGTCCATTGGCCGGCACGATGCAGGCCATGTGACGACCGCGGATCACCTGCCGGTGAAGGCGACTGCCGGGTTAAATCACAAGATAAGACGTCGTTTCACTCCTCGATCGCCTCACCGACGCTGGGAACGCGTCCGAAGCGTTGCAGGGCGAGTCCTGCCACGGTCGCGTACGGCCCTTCGGGCAGCGAGATCCCAAGGTCGGCGAGGTCGTGCATGGGGAACGAGCCCGGTAGCACCACCGACCCGTCGGGCTCGCGGCGAGCATGTCCCGCTCGCTGTTGGGTTTCGGTGGGGCCTCCATTCCTGTCGTCAGGCGCCGACGGCCGGGTCAGGCAGCCTGTCCCCGCAGCCGTCGAAAGAACTCGCGGATGTCGCCGACCAGCAGGTCTGGCGACTGGTGGGCGGCGAAGTGGCCGGGGCGGTCATAGACGTTCCAGGAGACGATGTTGTGGTGGTCGCGCTCGGCGAAGCGCCGGATCGACTTGAAGTCATCGCCAAACTGGGCCAGGCCGACCGGCACCGTGGTCGGCTCGGTGGGATGCTTGGCCTTGTCGGCCTCGTAGTAGAGCCGCATCGCCGAGGCGGCCGTCCCGGTCAGCCAGTAGAGCATCACGTTGGTGAGCACGAAGTCGGCGTCGACCCCGCCCCTAAAGATCTGGCTGTGCCAGCCCAGCAGCCCAACCGGTGAGTCGGCCAGCGCGTGGGCCAGCGTCTGCGGCTGCTGGGACTGCAGCTGGTCGTAGGCGCCGATGTGCTCGCCGACCCAGCGCAGGTCCGCCATCGCCGCCAGCTCGTCGGCGGCCATCCCCGCAAGCTCACCGGGGGCGCCGGTGGGCAGCGAGAAGATCTGCGTGACATGCACCCCGACCACGGACTCGGGAGCGACGCGGCCAAGCTCGAGCGAGACGTCGGTGCCCCAGTCGTTGCCGGCGGCGCCGTAGCGGCCATACCCCAGGCGCCGCATCAGCGCCGCCCACGCTGTGGCGACCCGGCGGGTGTCCCAGCCCCGCTGCGTGGTCGGCCCCGAGAACCCATACCCGGGCAGCGAGGGGATCACCAGGTCGAACGCGGCCGCCGGGTCGCCGCCGTGCGCGCCGGGGTTGGTGAGCGGGCCGATCACGTCCAGGAACTCCGCGACCGAGCCCGGCCAGCCGTGGGTGAGCAGCAGCGGCAGCGCGTTCGGCTCGGGCGAGGGCACGTACAGGAAATGGATGCGCTGCCCGTCGATCTGGGTGGTGAACTGCGGGTGCTGGTTGAGCGTGGCCTCCCACGCGCGCCAGTCATACCCGGCGCGCCAGTACTCGACCAGCTCCTTGACGTAGGCGACCGGGACGCCGTAGTCCCAGCCGACACCGGGCAGCTCCTCGGCCCAGCGGACCCGGTCCATCCGGTCCCGAAGGTCGTCCAGGTCCGCCTGTGGGACGTCGATCCGGAACGACCGGACCTCGTTGGTGTGCTGCTTCTGCATGGTGGTCTCCAATGTCAGCTTCGAGTCCAACGCTGGAGCTGGGAGGATGCGCCGCTCACCCATTGGGATGTCGGTGCGCCTGGATGGCAGATCCTACGGTCAGGCACCGACAGCCAGGTCGACCAGGCCCGGCTCGGCGGCGGTGGCGCGTTCCAACACAGCGGCCAGGCGGGGCAGCTCCCGGTAACCCTTGAGCGGCGGAACTGGCCCTCGGCGGCCAGCATCCCCGCCGCCGCCCACCGCAGCGCCATCTCCCCAGACGACCAGCGCTTCACCCGGGGTGGCGTGGTCGCAGACGATCTCGATCATCGACGCCACCGGGCTGGTGGACGCCACGGTCTCCCAGCAGCGACCCGCCGACGCCCAGGCAGCTGACGTCAGGGTCAGCTCCAGCCCCTCGCGCAGGGAGGCGGCCGCGCCGGGCCGCTGGCGGGCCAGGCTGCGGGCCAGCCGCTCCAGCTCGGCGCGGGCCTGGTCGGCGTCGCCCAGCTGCCAGGCGGCGCGCGGCCGCCGCCCGACCAGGGGCCGCTCCGGCTCGGGCAGGTGGTCGGTGCCGTTGCGTTCGGTGTGCCGGCGGCAGCGCTGGACGAGGGCGTTGGCGCCGAACACCGCGCGGATGGCCTTGTCCAGCGCTCTTCCGCCGTCGACCACCACCAGCACCCCCTTGGAGGCGTCCAGGCCACGCTCGGCAAGGTCACCGACCAGCCGGGTGCACACCGCTGGGTTGCTGGCTGGACCGCGGCGATGGCACCGGCGAGGCGCTCGCGGTGATCTTGCGGCCCGGCAACGCAGGGCCAACACCGCCGCCGATCACCTGGATGTGCTGGCGATGGCCCTGCTGGCACTGCCCAAGCCGCTGCGGGACCAGCCGATCCTAGTCCGAGCCGACTCCGCCGGCGCGACCCACGCCTTCACCGGCGGGCTGGCCCGCCGCAACCTGGCGTTTCGATCGGGTTCAACTGCGACCAGCGCGTCCAGCAAGCGATCCTCGGGCTGCCCGAGCAGGCCTTCACCCCCGCCCTGGACCCCGACGGGCGGCCCCGCCGCGGCGCCTGGACCGCCGAGCTTTCGGACCTGGACCTTGCCGCTGCCGGCTGGCCGGCGGGCATCCGGGCGATCTGCCGCCGCGAGCGGCCCCATCCCGGCGCGGCGCACAAGCTGGCCTTCACCGACGCCGCCGGCCACCGCTTCCAGGTCTTCATCACCAACCAGCCCGACCCCGACCCTGCCGTCCTGGAGGCCCGCCACCGCCCCCACGCCCACGTCGAGGACCGCATCCGCGGCGCCAAGGCCACCGGCCTGCGGAACCTGCCCTTCTGGGGCTTTGGCGCCAACGACGCCTGGCTCACCCTGGTCATGATCGCCCAGACCCTGGTCTGCTGGGCGCAGGCACTGCTCTTGGACGACCCCGAGCTCAGGGTCGCCGAGCCCAAGACGCTGCGTTACCGGCTGTGGCATACCGCCGGCCGGATCGTCCACCACGCCCGCCGCGTCATCGTCCGCATCGATCGTGCCTGGCCTTGGGCAACCGCGCTGGTCAGAGCGTTCACCCGACTGTGGGCCCTGCCGCTGCGCTGCTGACCGAATCACACGGTCGATCGAGGTCAGCGAGACTGCCTGCCCGGGTGCGGACCTTTCCCACACGCCAGCCGAGCCCTGCCGCTACCTTGGGGCTCGGGTCAGGTTCGAGAGTCCGGGGCCTACCAGGCCGGGTTACGGGCCAACAGCCTGAGGGGTGCCGGGAGCTTGTACCCGAACCTGAGCTGGTTCCGTGCCCCCCGCCGGTACCCCTCCTCGTCCATGAGGTCGAAGCCGAGCGCGTCGGAGACG
>DASYUT010000209.1 GCA_036000965.1 Actinomycetes bacterium | reverse complement strand
ATGGCGGGCCGGTTCAGCCGCCGGGTGCGCGGGTTCGCCAAGGCCCACGGCATCCCGGTCATCGACTGCGGCCGCGGGAGCACAAGCACCGCATCGCCGAGGAGTACCTGGCCACCCACACGGTGGGAGCGGGGGTGTTCTTGATCCTGGTCGCCCGCGCGCCGGCGACGGTGTGGGAGGTTCGCCGCTCGGCCAGCGGCGTGATCGGCAACCTCGCCAAGAAGACCGCCTACGGCAACCACGACTCGTTCCACATCATGGACCCCGAGTGGGGCCACCTGACGGTCAAGCTGAGCGGGCATCCGCCGTTCGGCGCGCAGGTCATCGCAAACGGCCACGAGTACGTCGCCTGCCAGGCGCAGACGGCCGGGACCGGGTTCACCAACCAGGGCAACTGCTGCACCGCGGTGGCCGACCCGCAGGCCCTGGCGCAGGTCGCAGCCGCCTTGTCGCAGCCAGCGACGGTAGGGCGACTGGCGGCCGTGTGCGAGCGGTGGATCTCCTCGGCCTGCCTGTGCTTTGGCCTGGACTCCGATGAGCAGGCCCGCAGCGGCTTCCGGTACGCCTGGTCGGCCGACCAGGCCGCGTACACCCCGCAACCTGCCGGTTCGGGTGGGCGGTCAGCTGGACCGCGTGTGCAACACGCTGGTCGACCGGGCCCGCTCCCGGCTGGACGTGCCGACCCTGCGGACGTTGTTTGGCGCCAAGCAGCGCCCGGGCCCGGGCGGCACCCCCGACCTGTCGCCTCGGCTGGCAGTGGTGACCGAGACACCTCGGTGGGACCTGACCCTGTGCAAGGTCCACTTCGGACCCTTGACCCTGAAGGGCTCCACCAAAGGCGAACACGTGCTGCGCTTCGAAGCGGTCGTGCACCACACCGGCCAGCTCGGCTGCGGCCGGGCGATCGGGAAGTTCCCCCAGATCGTCACCCGCCTTGCGGGCATGGCCGAGCGGTTCTCCCACCACCCTGGACTGCGTCGACACCGGCTTCCTGCCCGACGGCACGCTTGACGCGCTGCCGCTGCCCTCCCGCATCGGCCGGACCCGGGTCGGCGGCATCGACCTTGAGCAAGCCACGGATGCGGGCCGCGCTGGCGGCGGTCCTGGGGCTGCGATGGAGTTCCGGGCAGGGGCGCGATGCTGTGTCCATCAGCTTCCAGCACTTCTCCATCCGGCGTCCATCAGCCTTCCGTCAGCCACGATGCGTCTAGGCGTCGGAGGAGGCGGGCGGGCAGTTCGACGGGATCGCGGGCCTGTTGGGTGGCGGTGCGGCACGCTGATGAGGACCTGCCAGGTAGTGGCTCCCACCCAGGGCGGTTGCCGCTCCAGGTCTTGTGGCACATGACCGCGAGCCGGATGGCGTGCTTCGCCCGTCAGTTGGTGACCTGTACTGCGGGGGCATGCAGGAAGGTGAACAGGTGCTCGCGCTCCCGGGCGAGGTGGTCCAGCAGGCGGCGGTTGGGCGCGGGTAGCGGGTGGCCCGGCCACGAGCCTGTCGATTTGTGCCACCAAGGCTTCCTTCCAGCGGCCGTCCGACGAGTTGGCCGTCGCGACCGCCTTCGGTTCCGACACTCGTCTCACTGGGGCGGCTCGGGCGCTGGTGCGACTGGTCGCCCCGTTCGCCGGGCGGGCCGGGGTGGCGCGCAGCCAGGCCCTGGTCGAGCGGGCCCCGTACCCACGGACCTGTGCAACGTCCAGGGTCACGCCGACTGCACGACTGCTACCGTTTTGTGCCGTTCACCGAAGGGGAGGCGGGAGGTGAGAGCAGCGCCTCGCGCGCTCGTCGTGCGGCTGCGGTGAGTTCGCTGGGTTGCTGCTGGTCTCGGTCGTCATGCGGTCGGCGATGAGAGATCTTCGCTGAGCGGACCCTGGCGGACGGCTTGTCGAAGCCAAGGGCGCTTCTGAGTTCCTCAAGAGTCTTCGGCATGGCCATCCCCCGTTCGGCGCGTGACTCTTGGCGGGCGACCTCCATTCTCGAACGAGACAATCGGATCGACATGCTCATTATGACACGTCGTAGGCCCATGTAAACCCGACTCCCTGCGTTGGCAACGGCGCAGGCTGATCGGCTGGGCTCCCGGTGAGCTGAGGTGTCTGATCGATCGGCGTGCCTAGTTGAGTCTTGAAGGGCGCTTCGTCTGGATCCTGGGCAGGCGGTAGCTCAGCGTGATCGCGACGGCCAAGGTCACGGCGAGCACCGAGAGCGCCCCCCAGATCAGCGTGACCCGATCCTGCGGTAGCCCGGAAAGCGGCAGCGCGGCCGCCACGTAGGCGATGAGCCCAGCGGTGAGCAGCATGCCTCTCACGCTGAGGAGCAGCAGCGATGCCATGGCGTGCTCGCCAGGACGCACGAGCACCGTGGCGAATACGCCGGGCAGGACGAGAAGGAAGGCGGCGGCGGCTGCGCCGGAGTGGTCGGGTGTGGACAGGAGCTTGGGGATCCAGAGCATGCCAAGGAGCAGCACGAGCGCGATCACAGTGGCGCTGAACCACGCGAACGCAAGCCAGCCTCGTCGACTGGCCCGCAACGAGATCAGCGCATCGCCCTTCGAGCCGCGTACGGCGTGGCTGACGTGCAGATGCACTCCAGGGGTGCCGCCGGGCGCCCAGTCGTGCCGATGGGATGGAGACTTGCGGTCAGGGCCGACCGCCAGCGCCGCCTCGGTGATCTCCACGCCATCTGGCGCCCGTGCCTCGAAGTGGTAGCTCTTGCTGTCGGCCGCTGCGAGGATGGGAACGGTGATCCTGGTCGGTGCCCAGCCAAGCCGTGACGCCAGGCGGGACAACAGCCGCTTTGGCTTCGGCCCGATCCATTGGTCCTGCATGTCCTCGGCGTCAACCGTCAGGTCGCGGACATCCACGGTCTCGTCGTAGGAGAACTCGAGGATTCGTCGCTGGCCGATGCATTCGGGGAGCAGCACGAGCACCGGGAACTCGGACGCCAGTCGCTCCAGCAAGGGCCAGAAGACCTGACCGTTGCGCAGCTCCATCGGGAACCTGGCATCGCGTTCATCATGTTCGCCTGCCTCGTCCCAGTCTCCTGCGACGACGTCTCTGACGCGATCAGCGAATCCCTCATCGAGGCCGCCTAGCTCACAGCTCAGGGCATGGCACGCTGCCGCCAGGAGGGCGGCTGTACCGACGGTGATGGCCTCGTCCGCGGTTAGCACCGGCAGCGTCCGTCCGTCCTCGTCACGAACGTCGAAGTTGGTGAACTCGCGCTTCTCGAGGAAGGCGAGCGGGACGAGGCAGACCCTCCCGCCAAGAGGACCCAGTCGCGGCGTGACGTCGGGAACGGTGAGCTCGACACGGACACGGCGCGAGACGGTTGCCGAGTCGTGGAACGAGACGTACTCCCGCCGGCGGTGAACCCACTCGGGACTCGAACTGAGCATCCAGAAGATCCCTTGGCCAACGTCACGGCTCGACAGCTCGGTAGCCGTGATCGGGATGGGACTCGCGAGGGCTGCCGTGTTGGTCATGAGGGATCTCAGGGTGGAGGAACGGACTCGGATGATCCTAACAAGCCGGTCAACTGCCTCACCAGAATCGCGGGCGTCCGTGTCGAGCCGTGGAAGCGGGCGACCGTGTGATGGGGCAGAATCGAAAAGGGGAGACGCCCAGAAAGCTCGGCGGCTTGGCCGAGGCGCGCATCGGGCACGTCCGTGTCCACCACGGCTCCCTGTTGCCGATGCTGCCCGGCCGTATCGACGCGGTCGGCGCCCAGACCGACCAGCTGACCGGCCGGATCGAGGAGCTGCTCGCCCCGGTTGCCGACCAGGTGGCCAAGCTGGATGCCATCCCCGGCGTCGGCACGGTCGGCGCGCCGAGCTCGGGGTGGACACCTCCCGGGTTCCCAGCGCCGGTCACCTGGTGTCGTGGGCCACGGTCGCGCCCACGACCAACCCATCGGCCGGCAAGACCACATCCAGCTCCACCGGCAACGCCAACCCCTGGACCGGCGCCACCATCGGCCAGGCGGCGATCGGGGGCCGTGCACGACCACGGCCTTCCTCGGCGCCCGCTACCGGCCGATCGTGCAGCGACGCGGCAAGCAGCGTGCCCTGGTCGCGGTCGGCAACTCCATCCTCACCATCGCCTCCTGCCTGCTGGCAGACCCCCCCGCCTGGCCGGCCACGGCCCCGGATGGCTATGCCAGTCCGAGCCCGTCCAGCTGCGCCCGCAGCCAGCGGCACCCAAGCCCCAAGCTCGGCCCGCATCGGTGCCACCGACCCCCCCTGCCCCACCCGCCGCACCCGCCGCACCCGCCGATACTCCCGCAGATCCCCGAACCCCAGCGCGGTCAGCGGGGGCGGCGTACCCGGGTCACGGGGGCGACGCACCCGGGTCACGGGGAGCGGTGCATCCGGGTCATGGGGGCGGCGCACCCGGATCACGGGGGG
>DASYUT010000208.1 GCA_036000965.1 Actinomycetes bacterium | reverse complement strand
GCAGACATGCTCGCCTCGCTCAGGCGTGCCCTCCTGGCCGCCGAATATCGCCATGGTCACCCTGACCAGCACAGCCTCGACCTATTCCCAGACGTGCTGCTCAGCCAGCACAACCCCGCCGCATAACCCCGAAACACGAGTCAGTGGGGAAGGCCGGCATCCGGGCTTCCAGTGGAGCCTCCACCGAGATAGGGGTCCGCCGCCGACGCTCGCTAGAGTATGACCTACCTACCAGACACGCGCCGAGACTGATCTGGCATCTGTGGATAACCCTCTGGCCCAGGCGTGTTCGGAGAATGTACGGTTCCGCCTTGCCACCCATTTACCCTGCTCAGGATCAGCTTCCCCATGGTGGAGGGGGTGGGACTTGCATTGCTTGGTGCCGTTGCTCGTCTCGTGTGGCCCGCCAACTTCCGGGACGCCGGCGATGCTTGGGGCCTGGCTGGCCGCAGCCTACAATGGCTACAGGCGCAGATGAGGCGGATGGTACGTTGGATGCGAAGGCCCACGCCCATGGTACGGCCGGGGGTATGGTCGGAACCCTCCGACATGCCGGAGGGTAATAGCCCGCCCCGGCGGCGGGCGGCAGCAGCCCGCTACTGCCGCTGCGGGACACGGCTCGCCCGCGACAACCCTGATGCCTTGTGCGCATCCTGTCGTAGACAGGCGCAGGAGGCCATGCTCCAGCCCCCGGAGATCTCGGCCGAGTACTGGCTCACCGATCAGATGCGTGACGCCCTCGCCAGCCGCCACCTCGGTCGCGTTGTCCGTGCCTGGCGGCATCACTGGTTCCATGGCCCCCGGCCGCTTGCCCAAGAACAGGTCGCCGGCTGGCTCGGGATTACCCAAACCCAGCTCAGCCGCATCGAGAACGGCCCCCCGGTCCGCGACCTCGACCGGCTCATCCACTGGGCCCGTATGCTGGCCATCCCACCCGAGTATCTGTGGTTCGACCTACCCGGTGAGCAGCCCACCATGCACGGGTCCGCGAACGCCCCGCCGCCCGAGCCCGGGGCGCTGCTGCCCGGTGGGGAGTGGACGCCAGCGTCAACCAGGCGGCTCCTGGAGGAGCTGGACAGCGCCGCGGCGGACGTGACGCCGGCCCTGGCCGCTCGCCTGGCGCACGAGTGGCTCATCCCCCACAGGTGATTGAGGTGCGCGCGGGCCGGCGCATCGGCGAGGAGCTACTCGGCAGGATCGAGCGGCGCGTGGAGTACCTGCGCCGCTTGGACGACTTCATCGGCGGCGGGGACTCATACCAGCTCGTCCGCCGCGAGCTGGAGGTGACCGCCCGCCTGCTCAAGGGCGCCGCCTACACCGAGACGCTGGGCAAGCGGCTCCTCAAAGCGGTCGGGGAACTGTCCCAGGTCGCCGGGTGGATCGCGGTGGACGCAGGTCAGCACGCCGCGGCCATCAGGCACTACGCGACCGGCATCCACGCCGCGCACGCGGCTGGTGACCCGACGCTCGCGGCCAACCTCGTCTCGCTGCTGAGCTACCTGTACGCCAACGCGGACAACCCGTACGAGGCCGTGCTGCTGGCCCACACCGCCGCCACGGGCACCGCTCGACGCGGGCCAGCGACTGCCCGGACACTGCTGGCCGAGCGGGTCGCCTGGGCGCACGCGCGCGCCGGCGAGCTCCGCCAGGCCGAGCGAGCACTCGGCGAGGCAGACCACGCCTTTGAAGACCGCCGCCCCGAAGCTGAGCCCAGCTGGGCGTACTGGCTGGACCGTGACGAGATCGACGTGATGGCGGGACGCTGCTACACCGAGCTTGGCCAGCCACACCGCGCCGAGCCGCTCCTCCGAAGCGTCCTCGGCCGCTACGACGAGCGCCGCGCCCGCGAGGTCGCCCTGTACGTGAGCTGGCTCGCCCAAGGCTATGTCCAAGCCGGCGAGCTGGAGGAGGCCGCCCGGCAGGCTGTCCGGGCGCTGCTCGCCGCGGCGAGCATGAACACCGCGCGGGGCAACGAGCGGGTTCGGTTGCTTCGTCACCAACTTCAGCCACACCAGAGCGTGCCGGCCGTGCGCGACTTCGAGGCGCTGTATCTGGAGCTGGTCGGCCAGTAGCGCCGACCCGCCCGCGCCGATGCATGCCGCGCATACCGCCGATGCGTAGCCCGTCATAGCCGCCCGCCGGGGCCGGCCTGATCCTCCCTGCGAGCCCGAGAGGCCCGGTCCAGTCATCCAGGAGGGGAGGGGCGATGCGGACGCTCGACGTCCTGGCCGCGGTCGCGCTGCTGTGGATCGCGCTGGTCCCGCTGCTCTGGGTGGACTACCAAGCCGAGCAGGACCGGCAGCGGGAGGCGCGCCTGCGTCAGCTGGTCGACCATCCCCACGAGCCGGCCAGCGGCCTGGTCAGGCGGCCCGGATGAAAGGACCCTGGCGTCGGGTGCATCGCAGCCTCGACGTCAGGACGGGCGGGCCCGTGGAAGCGGGATCGACGGCGGCTCGGCCGGCGGCCGTCCCTCTCGCCAGCTCGTCGGTCGGCGCACACGAGCTGCTCAGCGCTGGTTGGGGTCGGGGTCGGCAGCTCCGGGGTGGACTCCTGCGGCAAGCCCCTGCTCGGTGGCGAGCCGGCTGAGCAGCGTGATGAGCTGCTCGCGCTCGGCGGGCTGCAGGCCGGTGCACAGCTGCTGCTCGTGCTCGAGGGACACCTCCATGATCTTGCCGAGCAGCCGCCGGCCGTCGCGGGTGAGGTGCAGGGTTCGCACGCGACGATCGTTGGGGTTGGGCCTTCGCCTGAGCAGGCCGCGCTCTTCGAGGCCGTCGACGAGCGCGACCATGCGGCTCGGCGGGATCCGCAGCGCCTCGCCGAACGCCTGCTGGGAGCGGCCCTCGTCGTCGGCGATATGGCGGAGCAGCATGACGTGGCGAGGATCGAGGCCAAGGGGAGCCAGCCGGCCCTTCCACAGGCGAGCCGAGTGGTACCCGAGCTGGGAGAGCAGGAAGGCGACGCCGGGGACGCGCCGCCGGGCGGCGGCTGGCGGAGTGGAGCTCGTACGCCTGGTCATGACCGCAACGGTAGCGCCTCAGAATCACTCTTGACTTGAACCGTTCCATCCGGAATGGTTCCGTTCTTGAAGTTTCCTGGGTGACCGACGCCCTGGCGCGGTCGCATGTCCGGCGCCCCTGGCCAAGGGGAGGCAGGCGTGTACACGATCGAGAACCTGTTCAGAGATCACCGGCCTGGTGCGGGTCGAGCAGATCAACGTCGGCTACGGCACCCTCTGGGTCGCGTGGGGCATCGCAGCGGTTGCCCTGTCCCTGGCCCTCGGGGCGACGCTGATCCGCGCGACCAACACCGAGCTGCGCCGGCTCGCCGCCGACGCTCCGCTCGACGACCCGCGATGGCCCAGGCTGCAGCGGCGGGCGGCGACCCTGTCCGGTATCAACCTGCTCCTGCTGCTCTCGGCCGTGTAGGCGATGGAATTCAAGCCGACCCTGTGACCACGGCGCCGATCAGCAGGCAAGCAGCAGGTGACCGGCCCACGCCAGGTCGTCTCCGGCAGGGCGCAAGCGGCCCGGTGCTGTCGAGCGCAAGTCAGCGCCGGGAGGGGACTCCCGCCCTGGCGTCCAGGCGGGCCCGCTGGGGCCCGACGACGTAGCTGGGGTCGCGGGCGGACTCGAAGCCGGCCTTGTGCACGGCCAGGCGCTGGCAGGCCGAGCCGAGCAGCAGCAGCGCCCCGCCGAGCACGGCCGCGGGGCGCCTGCGGCCGGCCAGGCCGAGCACGAGCGCACCGGCCCCGCTGGCGGCCCGGGCCAGGGTGGCGAAGCGCCGGGCCGGGGGCTTGTGGTAGGGCTCGGCCAGCTCGCCCAGCCGGCGCTCCATGACCTCGGCGGCGGCCAGCTCCAGCAGCGCGCCGCCCACGGCCAGGCGGCGGGCCGGGCCCGCCTCGGCGGTCGGGGTGAGGATGGCGGCGGCCCCGCCGGCCGCCGCGGCCGCGCTGCCCGCGAACACGAACGGCAGGTGCCGCCCTGCCTCGTGCCAGGCGGGCACGGCGGTGTCGGCCACCAGCACCGCGGTGTAGGTGGCCAGGGCCGGGCCGAGCGACCCGGCCACCACCTCGGCGGCCCGGCCGAGCCGGGGGAAGATGCCGAGCCTGTCGGCCACTGCCGCGCCCACCACCGACGGGCCCAGCGTGGTCAGGATCCAGGTGCCGACGCTCATCGGGGAGGTCGGCCGCAGCACCCGCAGCATGTGGTGGAAGCGGGCCGGCCGCCCCAGGTCGAGGACGAGCAGGGGCAGGCTGGCCAGCACGCCGGTGGCCGACACGGCCAGGGCGTCGGAGGCCAGCCGCTGGTTGCCGGCCAGCCGGGCGGCCAGGGCGAGGCTGGCCGAGGCACCGGCCAGCCCGCCGGTGAAGTAGTACAGCGCGACCTCGTCGCTCCACACCGGCTGCTTGAGCACCGGGCGGCCGTAGTAGCTGCGGAACTCGGCCCTTGGCACCATCGACACCCCGGGCCGGTCCGGGTCGCGGCGGGGCGTGGGCGGCGCGGCCGTCACCGCCGGCCCCCGGCGAAGGCGGCGGCCAGGCCGGCGACCAGGGCCCCGGCGGCCAGGCCGGCCGCCTTCCAGAAGGCCGGCAGGTCGCGGGTGGTGGACACCGGGTCGGGCGGGAAGCCGTACACCTCGGGCTCGTCGAGCAGCAGGAAGAAGGCGCCGCCGCCGCCGACCCCGTCAGCCTCATCGCGCAGGTAGAGCTGGGCGCTGTCCACCCCGGCCCGGTGCAGCTCGTCCAGGCGCTCGTCGGCCCGGGCGTGGAGCTCGTCGACCTGCCCGAACTGGATCGACTTGGTCGGGCAGGCGTGCGCGCAGGCCGGCTCCAGGTCGTCGCGGAGCCGGTCGTAGCAGAGCGTGCACTTCCACGCCCGGCCGTCGTCCTCGCGCCGGTCGATGACCCCGAACGGGCAGGCGGGCACGCAGTACCCGCAGCCGTTGCAGATGTCCGGCTGGACCACGACCGTGCCGAACTCGGTGCGGAACAGGGCCCCGGTCGGGCAGACCTCCAGGCAGGCCGCTGACGAGCAGTGCTTGCACACGTCCGAGCTCATCAGCCAGCGGATCCCGTCGCGGGCCGGGCCGACCGCCTCGACCATCGAGCCGCCGCCGACCTCGGGCATCCCGCTGGTGGCACCCGCGGCCTGGTCCCCGGCGGCGCGCTCGGCCAGGGCGGCCAGGTCGAGGTCGGGCACGGGCACCGGCCTGGCCTGCTCGATGAAGGCCACGTGGCGCCAGGTGCTCGCCCCGAGCGCCATGGTGTTGTCGAGGGAGTTGCCGGTGAAGCTGAGCGGCCCGTCCTGGGGGAGCAGGTTCCACTCCTTGCAGGCGACCTCGCACGCCTTGCAGCCGATGCAGATCGAGGTGTCGGTGAAGAAGCCCATGCGGGGCCGGGCCTCGCCGTCGTAGCCACCCCCGAAGGTGGCCGGGCGCGCGCTCATCCCGTGCCTCCCCCGTCGCCCCGGGCCGCCAGCCGCCGGTACTCCTCGACCATCCTGGGCAGGTCCGGGCCCCGGGGCCGGCGCCCGGGCCGGATGTCGCAGGTGGACACCTTGCTCTCCTGGATCTGGACGTTGCTGTCGAGCACGACCGAGAACAGGTCGTTGGGCGAGTCCCCCACGGCCAGCCCCTTGGGGCCGAAGTGCCAGGGCAGGCCGACCTGGTGGACGACCCGGCCTTCGCCTCGCAGCGGCTGCATCCGCTTGGTCACCAGCACCTTGGCCTCGATCGCGCCGCGGGCGCTCACGATGGTGGCCCAGCCGCCGTGGCGCAGGCCTCGCTCGGCGGCCAGCTCCGGGCTGACCTCGCAGAACAGCTCGGGCTGGAGCTCGGCCAGGTAGGGCAGGGTCCGGCTCATGCCGCCGGCGGTGTGGTGCTCGGTGAGCCGGAAGCTGGTGACCACGAACGGGTAGGCGCCGGTCCCCGGCTCGCCGTGAGACGGGTGGTAGCGGTTGCCCGGCCGGTCGTACCGCTGCCGGGTCGGGTTGGCCTGCTGGCCGTAGAGCAGGTTGGCGTAGGGCGACTCGTGCGGCTCGTAGTGGGTGGGCAGCGGGCCGTCGACCAGCCCGTTGGGGCAGTAGAGCCAGCCCTTGCCGTCGGCCTGCATGACGAACGGGCTGTCCCCGGTCAGGGCCTTCTCGGCCTGGGCGTCCTCGGGCGGTTGGTAGCCGGGGGGCATGGTGGCCACGAAGTCGGGGTTGTCAAAGCCGGTCCAGCGGCCCTGCTCCTCGTCCCACCAGACGTAGCGCTTCCGCTCCGACCAGGGCCTGCCTTGCGGGTCGGCGCTGGCCCGGTTGTAGAGGATGCGGCGGTTGTAGGGCCAGGCCCAGCCCCACTCGGGCGCGACCCAGGTCTGCTCAGTGTGGGGTCTGCGCCTGGCCGCCTGGTTGATCCCGTCGGCGTGGCAGCCCGAGTAGATCCAGCAGCCGCACGAGGTGGACCCGTCCGCCTTCAGGTCGAGGTAGCCGGAGGCCGGCTTGCCGTCGGCGTCGAACCCGCCGATCTCGGCCAGGACCGCGTCGGCGCTCGGCTCGGCCAGCGTCCCTTCCAGCGGGTAGTCCCAGGTGAGGTCGAGGATGGGCCGGTCCTTGGGGTCGGTCGAGCCGGCCAGCCGCTCCCGGATGATGCGGCCCAGGTGGTAGCAGAACCACAGCTCCGAGCGGGCGTCGCCGGGCGGGTCGACCGCTTGGTGGTGCCACTGCAGCAGGCGCTGGGTGTTGGTGTACGACCCGTTCTTCTCGGTGTGGGTGGCGGCCGGGAGGAAGAAGACCTCGGTGCCGATCTCCTCGGTCGCCAGCTCCCCGGTCTCGATCTCCGGAGCGTCCTTCCAGAACGACGCCGACTCGGTCTCGACGAAGTCCCGGACGACCAGCCACTTCAGGTTGGCCATGGCCTTGCGGTTCAGGCCGCCGTTGACCGAGCCGACGGCCGGGTTCTGGCCGGGCAGGAGGAGCCCCTCGACCTCGCCGCCGAGCATCCTGAACACGATGGTGAACCACGAGTGGTCCCCGGTCAGCCTGGGCAGGTAGTGGAAGCAGAAGTCGTCGTCGGGGGTGGCCGCTTCCCCCCACCAGGCCTTGAGCAGGCTCACCATGTAGGCGTCGAGGCGCCCCCAGAAGCCGGCCGGCAGCCTGTGCTCCTCGAGCCAGTCGGCCATGTTCTCGTGCACCTCGGCGTGGGGCATGGGCAGGTACCCGGGCAGCAGGTTGTACAGGGTGGGAATGTCGGTCGAGCCCTGGATGGTGGCGTGCCCGCGCATGGCCATGACACCGCCGCCGGGCCGGCCGACGTTGCCGAGCAGCAGCTGGATGATGGAGGCGGTGCGGATGTACTGCACCCCGACGGTGTGCTGGGTCCAGCCCACGGCGTAGACGAAGGCGCTGGTCCGCTCGCGGCCGGAGTTCGCGCACAGCGCCTCGGCCACCTCGAGGAGCGACGCTCTGGGCACGCCGCACACCCGCTCGACCATCTCGGGGGTGTAGCGGCGGTAGTGGCGCTTGAGGATCTGGAACACGCAGCGGGGGTGCTCGAGGGTCGGGTCGGTCGCGGGCGGGCGTCCGGAGAAGAGCTTGGCCCCACCCGACCCGTACGACTCGGGCAGGGCCATCCTGCCCGCACGCGAGCCGGCACCGATGCCCACCTGCATCCCCTCGTACATCCAGCTGGACGGGTCGTACTCGCCCGTCTCCGGGTCGTAGCCGCTGAACAGCCCGTCGAGGTCCTCGGTGTCGGCGAACTCCTCGCGGATGATCACCGGCGCGTTGGTGTAGTGGACGACGTAGTCACGGAACTCGCGACCGCCCTCCAGGATCTGGTGCACGATCCCGCCCAGGAACGCGATGTCGGTGCCGGCCCGGATCGGGACGTAGGTGTGGGCGAGCGCGCTGGTGCGGGTGAACCGCGGGTCGACGTGGATGATCCTGGCGCCCCGGGCCTTGGCCTCCATGACCCACTGGAAGCCGACCGGGTGCGCCTCGGCCATGTTGGAGCCCTGGATCACGATGCAGTCGGCGTTCTGGAGGTCCTGCTGGAAGGTGGTGGCGCCGCCGCGGCCGAACGAGGTCCCGAGACCCGGGACGGTGGCGGAGTGTCACATGCGCGCCTGGTTCTCGATCTGGATCGCTCCGAGCGCGGTGAACAGCTTCTTGAGCAGGTAGTTCTCCTCGTT
Organism: Actinomycetes bacterium; assembly: GCA_036000965.1. Taxonomy (NCBI): domain Bacteria; kingdom Bacillati; phylum Actinomycetota; class Actinomycetes; species Actinomycetes bacterium. The sequence continues at coordinate 42,407 of DASYUT010000208.1, read as the reverse complement.
GTCGATGGTCGCCCCGCCGAGGCTCGACAGCCCCAGGGTGCGCTTGGTGACCAGCTTGCCCTGGCGCTCCTGCCAGGTGGCCTCGCGGGTGGCGATGAACCGGTCAGCGATCATCTCCATCGCCTGGTCGAGGTCGAGGTCCTCCCACTCGGTCCCGTAGGGTCGCCGGTAGCGGACCTTGGTGACCCGCGAGGGCGAGGTGACCAGCTGCTTGGTCGCCGCTCCCTTGGGGCAGAGCCGGCCGCGCGAGATGGGGCTCGCGTCGTCGCCCTCGATCTGGGTGACCGCGCCGTCCTTGACGTAGACCTTCTGGGCGCAGCCGACCGCGCAGTAGGGGCAGATCGACCCGACCACCTTGTCGGCCTGGCTGGTGCGGGGGGCGAGGGCGGCCGAGCGGGCCGACCGGGCCGACTCGCCCAGGCCGAGACGGTCCTGTCCGCGGAGCTGGCGAACCACGGGCCACGTCTCGAGCAGCCTGCGTAGGTCCACGGACTCCTCCTTCGTCGTGCCGGCGACCGGTCCGCCCGGGAGCGCGGGGCGCCTCCGACCAGGTATACCCCCGGGAGGGTCTCGTAGCCGTCGGCGGAGGTCGACGCGCTCGCCGTCCCGGAACCCCGCGGACACCAGGGGCTACCAGCCGCCGCGGTGGACGACCTCGCCGAGCGGGCGGCGCGAGCGGCGCCGGGGTGAGCCGCTGGGGCGGTCGTCGGTGGCCGGGTGGCCGAGCCCGACCACGCCGATCAGCCGGCGCTCCACGGGCACGCCGAGGTCGCGGAGCAGCCGCTCCTCGCCGTGGAACACGCCGAACAGCCAGCCGCCGATGCCGGCGTCGACCGCCGCCAGCAGCAGCAGCATGGCCGCCATGGCCGCGTCCAGGTCCCAGTAGGGCACCGGCCAGCCAGCCTCGACGTCCATGCCGAGACCGGCCTTGTCCGGCTCGGCGTAGCGGTCCAGGTAGGCCCGCTTGCCGGACAGGACCAGCACGAGCACCGGCGGGCCGGCGGACCGGTCCACCCGCCGGTCGAACCTCGGGTCGGCGGTCGTGCTCCAGAAGCGCTCGACCGCGCCCGGCTCGTCCAGCACCACCAGCTCGGTCCCCTGGGAGAACCCGGCCGAGGGCGCGTGCAGCGCGCTCTCCAGCACGCGGTCGAGCACCTCGGGCGGCAGCGGCCGCTGCTCGAAGCGGCGCACCATCCGGCGCCGGCGGACGGCGTCACCCAGCTCCAACGGGCCCTCCGATGCGGCACGGGTCTGGTCGAGGTCACGCCCAGTGTCCGTCACTCCTACACGTCCCGCACGCCCCGGGCGCCGGCTCCCACACCCCGAGCAGGCGGCTCCCACACCCCAAGCGGCCGGCTCCCACACCCGAGCGGTCGGCTCTCACGGGATCCGAATGGAATTCTCAGGGGCCTCTCATGCGGCGCGGCTGAGATGGCCGTGTTCTCGGGCGCCGCGGCGTGGCGGCGCGCCAGGAGGTGGTGGGAACGTGACACGGATACGACGGAGCAGAGCCGCGCAGGCCACCGTGCTACTGGCCACAGTCGCGCTGCTGGCGGGCGCCTGCGGTGGCGACGGAGGAGGAGGGGGTGGCAGCAGCGGCGGCGGCTCCGACGGCAAGCCCGTGCGGGGCGGCACCCTGCGGATCGTGAACGCCGCCGACGTCGACTACCTCGACACGGCCAACGGCTACTACACGGTCACCGCGGCCCTGCAGCGGACCTACGCGCGTGGGCTCTACTCGTTCGACATCACCAAGAAGGGCACCCCCGACGAGTTCACCCCGGTGCCCGACCTGTCCGACGGCCCGGCCGAAGTGTCGCCGGACAACAAGGTGTTCACGTTCAAGATCCGCAAGGGCGTGAAGTATGCCCCGCCGGTCAACCGGGAGGTCACCGCCGAGGACTTCGTCACCGCGGTCGAGCGCCTGTACGACAAGGCAACCCCGTCCGGCGGCCAGAGCTACGGCAACCTGATCAAGGGAGCCAAGGACTTCGGCGACGGCAAGGCCAAGACGATCTCGGGCATCGTGGCCAGCGGCGACACCCTCACGATCACCCTGGACAAGCCGGCCCCGGACTTCCTGTCCGTGCTGTTCCAGCCGTTCTTCGCGCCGGTGCCCAAGGAGTACGCGTCCAAGTACAAGGTGGGCAGCGACTACTCCAAGCACATGGTCGGCTCCGGCCCGTACACCCTCAAGGAGTACGTGCCCAACAAGTCGATCGAGCTGGTGCGCAACACCAACTGGGACCCGGCCACCGACCCGCTGCGCAAGGCGTGGGTCGAATCGATCACCGTCCGCGAGGGCCTCGAGAGCGACGCGATCCAGCAGCTCATCGAGCGCGGCGACGCCGACCTCTCCCTCGACACCCAGCCGCCCAACTCCCAGCTGCAGCGGCTGGCCACCGACCCGAAGCTCAAGCAGCAGTTCGCCGACCCGATCAGCGGCTGCATCCGCTACCTGTCGCTCGGGGCCAGCCCGAAGGCGGGGGCGATCTCGAACCTGAAGGTGCGCCAGGCCATCGAGTACGCCGTCGACAAGGTCGCCACCCAGCGGGCCAGGGGCGGCACGTTCGCCGGTGACCCGGCCTCCACGATCCTGACCCCGACCCTGCTCGGCTACCAGAAGTACGACCTCTACCCGACCCCGAACAACCAGGGCGACCCGGCCAAGGCCAAGCAGCTGCTGGCCGAGGCCGGCTACCCCAACGGGCTCACCCTCGGCTACGTGGGCGTGAACACCGGCGCGAGCAAGCAGGTCGACACCGTGGTGCAGGCGGCGCTGGCCCGGGTCGGGATCAAGCTGACGGTGCGCCAGCTCACCAACTCGGCGCACTACACCGACCAGCTCCAGATCCCGGCCAAGCGGCTCGAGCACCAGATCGGCAACGCCGGCTGGTGTCCGGACTTCGCAGGTGACGGGACCCGGTCGTTCATCGTGCCCAACTTCGACGGCCGCTCGATCCTGCCGTCGGGCAACCAGAACTACCCGGAGTACGACAACCCCGAGGTCAACTCGATGATCGACCAGGCCCTGGCCGAGCCCGACAAGGCCAAGCGAGGCGCGCTCTGGACGGCCATCGACAAGCGGATCATGCAGGACGCAGTCTGGGTGCCCTACATCTACGACAAGAGCCCGGCCTTCTGGTCGGAGAGGACCAAGAACTGGGCCTTCACGCCCTGGTACGCCCAGCCCGACCTGACCGCTCTCTGGCTCAACCCGAACACTCCGTAGCCGGCCCATGCGTGACCGGGACGCCTGAAGCAGGCAAGGCACGAGGGCACGGAGGGGCCGCCGTCTGGCGGCCCCTCGGCCGTCCCGGGCGGCCTGGCGGCCGGGCGCTTGCGGCAGCCGTCTGAGCAGTTCTTGCGGGCCAGCCGCGTCCCAGCAACCGTGTGATCCTTCGCGAATCCCCTGCCCGGTCATTCCCGTATAACCCTGTGAGGCTGTCCGCGACCTCAGGGGGCCCGCCCGATGATCGCTTTCGCTCATCGCCGAGCGTTCTGGTTCGGAATCGCCGCGGTGAGCGCGGGTGTGGTCCTGCATCTCCCCATGTACGTCGGTGCACGTGGCATGGGCTATCAGCTGGCCGGGATGCCGATGGATCCCTCGATGAAGGCGGGCATGGGCCTCATCGTCGTGGGCATCGCGTTGTCGGGGTATGGACTGGTGGCGCGGGGCGCCGGGCCTGTCCGGATCGGGTCGCCGGGGTGCGGGTGGCCGCGTTGGACGATGCCCCGATCCGGCGCGCCCACCTGGCGCTCCTCGCCGTCATGGCCGTCGCCGTGACCATCGACGTCATGAAGCCGACCACGCTGGCGTTCGTGGTGCCCGGCATGGCCCAGGAGTACGGCCTGAAGTCGCCGCTGAACCCGCAGGGTCAGGTGCCCGTGGCCTTGTTGCCGCTGTGCGCGCTCGTCGGAATGGTGCTCGGCTCCGCCGGATGGGGCTGGCTGGGTGACCGCATCGGCAGGCGGGCGTCGATCCTGCTCGCCGGCGTCATGTTCATCGCCACGTCCATCTGCGGCGCGATGCCCGCGTTCGGCTGGAACCTGTTCATGTGCTTCCTCATGGGCGCGGCGGTCGGCGGGATGCTGCCCATCGCGTTCGCCCTGCTGGCCGAGATCATCCCCGCCCGGCACCGCAGCTGGCTGATGGTGCTGATCGGTGGCGACGTGGCGGGGGCGTACGTCGTCACGAGCCTCCTTGCCTCCACGCTGGAGCCGCGGTTCGGCTGGCGTGTCCTCTGGCTGATCGGGCTGCCGACGGGCGTGCTCCTCATCCTGCTCAACCGTTGGATTCCCGAGTCGCCCCGGTTCCTGCTCGCCTCCGGCCGCACCGCCGAGGCGGAGGCGGTGATGGCGCGCTTCGGCGCCCGCCTCGTGCGTGAGGATCCGGCGCCTCGCTCCGAGGAGGAGCCGGGCCGGTACGCGCAGCTTCTCCGAAGGCCGTTCGGCGGTCTGACGACCGCGGTCGCGCTCTTCGGCCTCGCCTGGGGCCTGGTGAACAGCAGGTTCCTGCTGTGGCTGCCCACCAACCTGCGCCAGCTGGGACTGGAGACCGGCGCGTCCGAGCGCCTGCTCGCCGGCGCCGCCATCATCGGGTTCCCCGCCGTGTTCGCGGTGGCGTTGCTGTATGGCTTCTGGAGCAGCAGGCGGACGATGATCGGCGTCGCCCTGCTCACCTCGGCCACGCTCCTCGCCTTCGTTGCGCTGGGGCGGCGGGTGGGAGACCACCCATACGTGCTCCAGGCGCTCATCGTGCTCCTGCTGGTGGGCACAAACTCCATCCTCGCCGTGCTGACGCCGTACAGCTCGGAGGTGTACCCGACACGCGTCCGAGCCCGGGGGACCGGCCTGGCGGGAGCCTGCGCTCGCGCGGGCGGGCTGCTGGGCGTGAGCGTCGTCGTGATCGGGCTGGCCCCACCCAGCCTGACCGGAGCCGCGGTGCTCGGTGCCATCCCGACCGCGCTCGCCGCCTCGGCAGTCGCCCGCTACGGGGTCGAGACCCGCCGTCGGCGGCTGGAGGAGATCACCGCGATTGAGCTGGCCGCTCGTGCGTCGCGGGACACCGCTCGTACCATGTCTGGAGGAAGACCCATGGACTATCTGGTGATCGGCGCGGGTCCAGCGGGGCTGCAGCTCGGGTACTTCCTGGAGCGAGCAGGACGCGACTACCTGATCCTTGAGGCCGGGCGGGCGCCAGGAACGTTCTTCAGCAGGTTCCCGCGGCACCGGCGTCTGATCTCGATCAACAAGCCGCACACCGGCTGGGACGACCCCGGGCTCAACCTGCGCATGGACTGGAATTCGCTGCTGTCTGACGACCCGCACCTGCTCTTCACCCGCTACACCGGCCGCTACCTCCCCGACGCCGACGACATGGTGCGGTATCTGGCCGATTTCGCCGGCGCTTTCCGCCTGCGCGTCCGCTACGGCACCCGGGTCGTCCGCGTCAACCGCGAGGACGGGGCCTTCCGCGTGACCGACGAGAACGGACGGGCCTATGCAGCGAGGCGGTTGGTCGTGGCGACCGGATTCTCGGCGCCGTACGTTCCACCGATCCCCGGTATCGAGACCGCGGAGCAGTACGGCACCGTCTCGGTGGATCCCGGTGACTTCGTGGACCAGCGGGTGCTGGTCATCGGCAAGGGCAATTCCGGGTTCGAGACCGCGGACAACCTGATCGAGACGGCGGCAGTGATCCACGTCGCGGGCCCGGAGTCCATCCGGATGGCGTGGCGGACCCACTACGTGGGGCATCTGCGCGCGGTCAACAACAACCTGCTCGATACCTATCAGCTCAAGTCGCAGAACGCGCTCCTCGACGGGACGATCCAGCGCATCGAACGCCGGGACGGCTCCTATCTGGTCACCGTGAGCTTCGCGCGGGCGAACGAGGTCACCAAGGACATCCCCTACGACCGGGTGATCGTGTGCACAGGCTTCCGGTTCGATCCTTCGATCTTCGATCCGGCCTGCCGTCCCGAGCTGGTCATCGATGACCGCTTTCCCGCGCAGACGCCCGAGTGGGAGTCGGTCAACGTCCCAGGGCTCTACTTCGCCGGGACGCTCATGCAGGTCCGCGACTTCAAGCGGTCGACAGGCGGGTTCATCCACGGCTTCCGTTACGGGATCCGGGCTCTGCACCGCATGCTGGAATGCAAGTACGACGGGGTGGAGTGGCCCCATCGGTGCCTCCCCGCCGAGCCACGGGCGCTGGCGGACGCCGTGATCACCCGGGTCAACCGGACCTCGGCCCTGTGGCAGCAGTTCGGCTTCCTCTGCGACCTGGTCACGCTCGACCCGGACAGGACCGCACGCCACTACGAGGAGCTGCCCGTTGACTACGTGCTGGCCAACTACACCGGCAACTACGTCACGGTCACGCTGGAATACGGCCCCGATCACGACCGGTTCGACCCGTTCGACATCTCGGTGGGCCGCATCGCCCAGTCCGATGCGGAGCTCGCGGCGAAGGGCCGCTACCTGCACCCGATCGTCCGGGCTTACCGGCTCGGGGAATTCGTCGCGGAGCACCACGTGACGGAGAACCTCGAGAACGAGTGGACCGACGAGACCGTGCACCGGGAACCGCTGCAAGCCTTCCTCGCCCGCGAGATGGGCCGGGTCCCTGCCTGAGTGCCATGGAATCCCTTTCGTTGCGGGAGATCGAGGAGGAGGCGCGCCGCCGCCTCGACCCCGCCGTCTACGACTTTTTCGCGGGCGGCGCTGGGGACGAGGTCACGGTGCGGGCGAACGAGGCTGCATTCGCCCAGATCGGCCTGGTGCCACGCGTGCTGCGCGGCAGCCGGACACGGGAACTGGGTGTCACCCTGCTGGGCCGCCGCGCAGCCCTGCCCGTCATCGTCGCGCCGACCGCGTTCCACCGGCTCGCCCATCCCGGCGGTGAGCTGGCAACCGCGCGGGCCGCGGCGAAGGCCGGCGTGATCATGGTCGTCAGCATGGCGTCGACGGTCGCGATCGAGGAGCTCGTCGAGACCGGCGCCGACCTGTGGTTCCAGCTCTACGTCCAGCCCGACCTCGGCTTCACCGAGCGTCTCGTCCGGCGTGCCGAGGCGGTGGGCTGCGCGGCGTTGGTGGTGTCCGTGGACTCGCCGGTGTTCGGCCGCCGCGAGCGGGACCTGCGCAACGGCTTCCTCGATCTGCCACCCGGGATGGCCTGCGCCCACATGGACGGACGGTCCATCGCCTTCCGGTCCGATCTGTCGTGGGACCACATCGACTGGCTGCGGTCGGTCACCGCGCTGCCGATCGTGCTCAAGGGCGTCGTCCACCCGCAGGACGCGCGGCTCGCGGTTGACCGCGGCATCGACGCGCTCGCCGTCTCGAACCACGGCGGACGCCAGCTCGACACCGTGCCGGCCACGATCGAGCTGCTGCCACAGGTCGCCGACGCCGTCGTAGGGGCCGTTCCGCTGCTGCTCGACGGCGGGGTCCGACGCGGCACCGATGTCCTCAAGGCCTTGGCGCTCGGCGCGGACGCCGTCGCGATCGGGCGTCCCATCCTCTGGGGGCTCGCGGTGGACGGCGAAGACGGCATCGCGCGGGTGCTGGACATGCTCCGTACCGAGTTCGACCTTGCTCTGGCCCTGTGCGGCTGCCGCTCGCCGCGCGACGTGAGCCCCGATCTCATCTGGAGGAAGCCGTGCCAGCGGTGCTCGTTCTGATCACGTGCATGCTCTTGATGGCGAGCCTCCCATTGTGGCTGCCGAAGGGGATCGTCGCGCTGCGCATGCGCGTCTTCGCCCACAGCAACGGCGACGAGGGGATTCCCATCCCCGGCGACCTCGTCGACGCCGACCACTTCAAGGAGGTCTACTCCCACCCGGCGGCGAACGGGCGCAGCCGGGGCGCCGGCCTGTCGGACCTGTTCTGGTACTGGCTGTCACCGGGTGCCGAGATCCATCAGGAGCATCTCGAGCCGGGGGACCGCTACGAGGAGATCGCCCGCACCACCCGGCGCATCCTCGCCGTGCCTCGCACCGAAGCCGAGACGTTGGCGGCGCGATGCTCGGCTCAGGCGCTCGGCAGGATCCGCGGTGCCCGGCTCGTACGGCTCCGCGACCTCATGATGCCAGTATGGGCCGAGTTCTACTACGAGGTCGTCTTCGGGGAGCGATGCCCGCCCCAGGCACGCGCGCTCATCGTCGGCAACGCCGACGACGTCGTGACTGCGCTCAATAGCTGCGGGCTGCGGCACATGGACCGGCGGGACCGTCTGACCCGGTTTCTCATCGACCGGCTCGAAGCCGGCGGCCTGCCCCACGAGCTTCCCTCGGGCCTGTCGACCCGGGAGCGCGCCCTCTACCTGCAGGGCACATTCTTCAACACCGCGATCGTGCAGACGTCCGAGGCCATGGCCCACCTGCTCATGGTCCTGGCACAGCACCCCGAGACACAGGCCCGGGCCTTGCGCGACGACCGCTACCTTGACCAGGTCATCGAGGAGACGTTCCGCCTCTACCCGCTCTTCGGGGTCGCCCACCGCATCACGACCGGGGAGATCGCCGCGAGCGATGGCGTCACCCTCCCGGCGGGTTCGGTGCTGTGCTTCAACTACCCTGCGTTCCAGCGCGTGGGCTTCGACGACCCTGACCGCTTCGACCCCTCGCGGTGGGAGACGCTTTCCGCACGGGATGCCAACCACATCCCGTTCGGCGTCGCCTCCAACCGCCCGTGTCCGGCGTGGCGGCTGGCACCGATCACCATGCGCGTTGCGGCGCGCGAGACGCTGCGGCGCTTCGTGTTGTACTCGTCGGCGTCGCACACCCGCTCGATGCCGAACCGCGGGCCGTGCCTGCTTGTGCCGCGGGACGGACCACACGGTCCCTGCCTCGCGCCGCCAACGACGTTTGCGCAACGCCGAGACGACCGCCCTGATCGCCTGTCGCGAACCGTGCGTCATGGCGTTGCGCAAACGTCGTTGGCCTACATCTGGCTCCGTGATAGATGGGAGGGCCTCGTGCGCAGCGTCGTCCAGCTCATCCTCGGAACGTACATGGTGTGGGACGCACGGCGGCAGCGTTTGTGCCAACGCCATTTCGAAGCGCAGGAGCGGGATTCCGGAGCTGCCGAACACCTGCCCGTGGTCGCTGACGGGCGGTGACGGCACCGGCCACACAGGACCGGACCGTGACCATGACCCGTACCGCTGGCCGGTGGAGTCTCAGAGCGGCCGGGCCATGAATATCCCGACACGCGTCGGGTCGGAGGCCATTGACCGGCGTTCCCCCGTCGGGACGAACCCGAGGCTCCGGTAGAGCGCCTTGGCTGCCCTGTTGTTCTCGGCGACCGCAAGCTCGAGCCGGACGGCACCCCGTTCCCGCGCCCAGTCAGCCCGCGCTACCACCAGCCGTCGCGCGAGCCCCCGCCCGCGCGCGTTTGGGGCGACCCACAGCCACCAAAGACTCACTGTGTCGCTCTTGTCCGGATGCACGAACGCGCCCGCCATGCCGAGCCAGTCACCGTCCTCCACGGCCACGAGCACGACCTTGTCCTCGCTCGTCGCCCAGTCCTCCCAGTACGACAGCGGCAGGCTCTCCTCGTTCTCCAGCGACGCGAAATATGCGTACGGCGCATCACCAAGCGCACGAAGCCGCAGCTCCCGCAGGCCGGCCGCCTCGCCGCGCCTTACCGGTCTGATCTCCATGTCTTGACCCCGGATCACCGAAGACGTTTGCTCCATTGGTACTACGGCGGCGATCGCGCGCGGGATTCCGCATCGGTGAGGGGGATTGCCAAGCTCCGCCGCGAGGCGCTCGGGGTGAGCGGTGGCTGAGGGACTGGAGTGCGCCAAGGCCCGGGAGCTGTTCCCGGAGCTTGCCGCCGGCGTGGTCCAATGTCCCGATAATGACCGTCAACTTCGGTTGAGCACCCAGCGCCAGAACACAACAAGACCGCGATGAGGCGGCTGAGCCGCCCACAGCGATTGCAGGTGTCAGCGGACTCCGGCCGCGGTCGAGCAGGTCGCTGATGACAACTGGACTCCTCGAGCAGCAGGCGCTGCGGCCACTGCCACACGCTGGCGCGCTGCCAGTCGCTCAGCCGCCGCCAGCTTGTGTCAGGTGGTCGCCGGCGCGGGGTGGTCAGATGGTCGCCGACGCGGGCTGGTCCGCCGGCCGCGTGCGGGAGTCCGACGCGGCCACGGCGGCCACGACCAGGGTTGCCGCGGTGGCAAGGACCAGCGGCGACACGACCAGCCCCAGCGGTGCCAGGATCGCCAACGCGAGGATCGCGAGCAGGCGGGGGACCGACAGCACGCCGAACACCGCCCGCTTGAACAGGACATGCCCGGCCAGGAACAACGCCGGGCCGGCCAGGACGGTCGCGATGGTCGCCACGCTCGCGTGCCCACTCGGGTGGGTGATCGTCAGCTCGTCGCCGACGGCGGTGACGATGATGCCGGCCGCCATCAGCACATGGCAGTAGGTGTAGGCCGACCGGCCCAGCCGCCCCGGGTCGGACGACCCCGCGATCACCTGGCTGGCGGCCTCGGCACTGCGGTCGAAGTAGACCCACCACAGCGCCACGCTGCCGAGGAAGGCCACCACGAACGCGGCGACGGTCGCCGCAGAGAACGGCAGCTCCCCGAACGTGGCGCCGGTGACCAGCAGCGACTCGCCCAGCGCGATGATGATGAACAGCTGACAGCGCTCTGCCATGTGCCAGCCGGCGATCGTCCAGTCCGTCGTCTGCGAACGCCCCAGGCCCGGGGTGAAGAACCCGCACACCGGCCCGGTGAGGTCCACCACCACGGCCGCCAGCCACAGCGCCTCCCGCGCTGTCCCGTGTCCAAGACCACCGGCCAGCCACAGCACCGCGGCGGCCACCAGCCAGACGAGGATCCGCTGGAAGTTGCGGCGCAACCCCGGTTCCTCGCGCAGCGCCGCGACCACGAACAGCGTCCGGCCGACCTGCATCGCCGCGTACGCTCCGGCGAACAGCAGGCCGCGCTCGCCGAACGCCTCCGCCAGGGTCGCCGACATGAGCAGGCTGGCCAGCATCACCCCGACCAGCACCAGCCGCACCATCCGCCGGTCAGGGTCGAACCAGTTGGTGAACCAGGCGTTGTAGATCCACGCCACCCATACCGCCAGCAACAGCAGCGCCGTCTGCGCGGCGCCACGCACGCTGAGATGTTCGAGCAGCAGGTGCGACAGCTGCGTCACCGCCAGCACGTACACCAGGTCGAAGAACAGCTCCATGGAGGTGACCCGCTGCGCACCGCCGTCATGAGCCCGCAGCAGCCCACCAAGACCAGCACCCCGCCTCACCGACCCCACCTGCCCTCCCGCCGGACCGGCCGTCTCGGTTCCGTGATCATGCCAGCACCCAACGGTGACTATCGTTACCGACTTCGCAGTCGAAGGGGTCGCCTCTCAGCTCAGCCGAGACGGAAGATCTTCACGATCAGTGGGGTGTCGGCGATCGTGTGGGACGCGATGGCGTGAGCGGAGTACCGGCGGCGGGAGTACAGGTAGGGCGCCCAGACCCCCACCTCGAGCGGCGTCACCGGCTCGGGTGCCCCTGAGGTTCGCGCTATGTGGAAGCGGAGACGGACGCTGCTTGGTGGGCGAAGGTTGCCAGCAGCCGGACCGCGAGCAGCGCCACCCACCCCCAGCCCAGCACGATGGCGGCGCGCTGGAACAGCCCGCCCAGCTCGGTGAGGGCGTTGACCTGCTGGGAGAACGAGGTCAGCGCCGCTGCTCACCCGCAGCCTACCCCGTTCGAGCAGCGAGCTACTCGCCGGCTCCCGCGTCCCCCTTTCACCGCCTCCACTTTCGCCACGTCTGTGGTTCGCCATCGATGTTCTCCTTCGCTCCCGCGAGCGGTTCAGCTCTCGAACTGCCAGCGCATGGCGCCGTACGGCCCGGCGGTGGCAACGCCGACCGCCGCTACGGGCGTGACGACGTAGAGGTTCCAGGGCGGCGGTCCGGCGCTCGGCGCGCTGTACTCGGCGGTGATGGCGCCGTCGCTCACGCGCGCCGGCCACCCCTGGGCCGCGTAGCGCTCCGCGATGTGCTGGAGCGTGGCTTCGTCGGTCACCTTGGCCGCCGTGCCCTCGATGACGAGGTCGAGGTTCGGGAGCGCCACCGAGACGACGCAGTTCGGGTTCTCGGCCAGGTTCCGGCTCTTGCGCGTCCCATGGCCACTCGTGAAGTAGAACTTCCCGTCGATCCACAACGCGCCCACCCCTGCGACGTGCGGCCGCCCGTCGGGGCCCACCGTGGCCAGCCAGTACGTCTTCGCGGAGCCAGCCTCCAGCTGGTCGAGCGCGCGCGACCAAGGAATCGGCTCGGCACCGTAGATGTCGAGGTTCTTCTGGTTCATCTCGTTGCTCCGATGCTCGTGTTGCCTATTCGGGCCCGCCGCTGCTCCGGACCATCGGTCCGTGGGTGAACACCTCGCCGAGCCCGCCGGCGTCGTCGGCACGTTCCGCCCCAGCGTTTATCCCCGTCATGTGGCCATCGGTTGGTTCATGACGTCAGGACAGATACCCGGGGTAGAGCAGGGCCAGCTCCCCGGGATGGGCGGCGAGCAGGCGCAGCTCGTCGTCGGTGAGGGGGCGGCCGGTGGCCGCGTTGGTGAGCTGCACGAGCTTGAACACCAGCTCCTCGTGGTCGCCGGCCACCTCGACGCCGAGGGCTTCCATCACGTGCCGGAACCCGGCCCGGCCGCCGTACTCGCCGGTCAGCACGACCCGGCCCTCGCGCTGGGCGTGGTCGTGGGGGAACGGCCCGAGCGTCTCGTCGTCGTACAGCTCGTAGTTGTGGCGGTCCTTGAGCGCGCCGTCGGCGTGGATCCCCGACTCGTGGGCGAACGCGTTGCGGCCCACGCCCGGCTGCCCGATCGGCAGCGGCTGGCCGAACGCGTAGCTGGCCCACAGGCCGAACCGCCGCGCCCAGCCGAGGTCGAGGCCGTCGCCTAGCTCCGCCTGATCGGCCCCCTCGCCCGAGGCGCGCGAGGCCCCCTCGCCCGAAGCCCGCGAGGCCAGGCCGAAGCCGTGCCGGAAGGCGAGGATGCAGGAGAGGAGGTCGGCGTTGCCGGCCCGCTCGCCGATGCCGTTGACGCAGGTGTTGACCCAGGCGTCCTGGCCGGCGTCGAGGTCGCCGAGCGCGCCGGAGACCGAGTTGGCCACGGCCATGCCGAGGTCGTTGTGGCAGTGCGTCTCGACCGGGATGCCGACGTCGGCGGCCAGGCGGGCGAAGCGCTCGCGGATGTGGGCGGGGGTCTCGCCCCCGATCGTGTCGCAGTAGCGGATGCGGTCGGCCCCGGCGTCCCTGGCCGCGTGGGCGAACTCGGCCAGGTAGCCGTCGTCGGTTCGGGAGCCGTCTTCGGCGTTCACGCCCAGAGTCTCGACCCCGGCCGCCTTGGCCGCCGCTGTGGCCTTGACCATCTCGCGGATGACCGCGGCCCGGTCCAGGCGGCCCTTGAACTTGTTGGCGATCATCTGGTCCGAGGTGGAGATCGACAGGTTCATGTGCCTGAGGCCGAGCGGAGCGGCCGCATCGACGTCCTCGGGCACGGCCCTGGCCCACCCGGACAGGCGCAGGCCGCCGAACGCGCCCGCCTCCGCCAGGGCGAGGTTCGCCCTGATGTAGGGCACCTCGTGGAACAGGGCCGGGAAGCCCAGCTCGGACTGGGTCACGCCGAGCTTGCCGAGGTAGAAGTTCACCATCGTCTTGCCGAACTTCGACAGGTTGACGCGCGCCGTCTGGACGCCGTCGCGGTTGGTGACGTCGAGGAAGTGGATACGCGGCATGGTCCAGCTCCAGCGGTTCGGTCGAGCTTGTGTGGATGCTGCCAGCGCAGGTAGGGTTCGTCAATATTGATCATGTAATCAATGTCATTGCGGGAGGCCCAATGAGCGAGGCGGTGCCCGCGACTCGCCGGCTGACCAGCGCCGAGGCCGCGACCCGCCGGCTGACCAGCGCCGAGGCCGCGGCGCGGCTCGGAGTCAAGCCCGAGACGCTCTACGCCTACGTCAGCCGCGGGCTGCTGCGCAGCAGGCGGGAGGCGGGCGGGCGGACCAGCTCGTTCGACCCCGACGAGGTCGATCAGCTCGCCCGCCGGGGCCGACGGCGCGAGCCTCACGGGGCGCCCGCCGTGGTGGTCGAGTCGGCGCTCACCGCGATCCAGCACGGGACGCTGTGGTACCGGGGCCTCGACGCCTTGGCCCTCGCCCGCTCGCACAGCTTCGAGGAGGTCGCCTCCTGGTTGTGGACCAGCCGGTTCGAGGGGGCTGCGGCCTCGGGCTGGCGGGCCGATCCCGGCGCGGTGGCCGTGGCAGCTGCGTGCCAGGCGGGACTCCCCTCGGGCACCCTGCCCCTCGACCGCCTCCGGGTCGTCGCGGCCGCGCTGGCCGCCACCGACGAGCTGCGCTTCGAGCTGCACCCGGCCGCCGTGGTCACGACCGGCCAGGCGCTGCTGGCCGGGCTGGTCCACGCCCTTCCCCTGGCTGGTGCGGCCGTCGGCGCGCGCGAGCCGGGCCTGGAGGGGCGCGTCGCGGCGCGGCTGTGGCGGCGGCTCTGCCCGTCGGACCCGGTCCCCGGCATGGTGGAGGTGCTCGATGCCGCGCTCGTGCTCCTGGCCGACCACGAGCTCGCTGCCTCGACGCTCGCGGCCAGGGTGGCCGCGTCGGTACGGGCCGACCCGTACGCGGTCGTGCTCGCGGGCCTGGGGGTCGTGAGCGGCGCCCAGCACGGCGGCGCGTCGCTCGCGGTCGAGGCGATGCTGGCCGGGATCGAGGGGCCGGCCGAGGCGGCCCGGGTGGTCGGCGACCGGCTGCGGCGGGGCGAAGGGGTGCCCGGGCTCGGGCACCCCTTGTACCCCCACGGAGACCCGCGCGCGGCCCTGCTGTTCGAGCGGATCCGTGCGCTGGCCCCCGCATCCGGCTTGCCGGAAGCGCGCGAGGCCGCGCCGCCCGAAGCGGGCCACGCCGCGCCGCCCGAAGCGGGCCACGCCACGCCGCCCGAAGCGGGCGAGGCCGGCCGGCTCGCTGTGGTGGAGGCCGTCCTCGCCGCGGTGGGGCGCCGCCGGCTGCCGCCGCCGAACGCCGACTTCGCGCTGGCCGCGCTCGCCCACGTGACCGGGATGACCCGGGGCGCCGGCGAGGCGGTGTTCGCCGTCGCGCGGACGGCCGGCTGGCTGGCCCACGCACTCGAGGAGTACGAGCGGGGCACTCCGATCCGGCCCCGGGCCACCTACGTCGGCCCGCTACCGCCGCCAGGCCGCCGTCTACCAACCGCGCAGGATCAGGCAGGATCAGGCAAGGGTCAGGAGGTGCTGCCGTGGCCCCCGGGGTAGGGAGGCTCGAGCCACCTGCCCGTCGCGCCCCGGGTCTCGGGGGCTGGCGGGGCCGACGCAGCCGGCGGGGCCGACGCAGCCGGGGCGGCAGGCTCCTCGGGCGCCAGGGGCTCAGGTGCCACGGGCCCGAGCGCCAGGCGCTCGGGCCCGCGCGGCTCAGGCGCCAAGGGCTCGGGCCGGTTGGCGAGCAGCTCCGGGGAGCGGCGGGCCGGCAGCGGGGTGGCCAACTCGGCCTCGGCCTGGCGGAGCACCTCGACGATCTCGTCGCCGATGAGCTCCTCCCGGTCGATCAGGGCGTCCCTGAGCGCCTCGACGAGGGTGCGGTTCCGGTCGAGCTGGTCCTTGACCGACGCCTTGGCCTCGTGGAGGAGCCGGTCGACCTTGTCCTTGCCATCGGAGTCGGACAGCACCCGGGCGACCATGTTGCGGTCGTTGAGGCCCTCTTCCATCGCCACGTAGGAGACGAGCGAGTCGGTCATGCCCAGGGCGCCCACCATCTGGGCGGCAATGCTGGTGGCGCCGACGAGGTCGCCGCCCGGGCCGGTGGTGGACTCCCCGAACCACAGCTCCTCGGCGGCCATGCCGGCGCACGAGATCCGCAGGAACGCCTGCAGCTCGGTCTTGGTGCGGGTCCAGCGCTCCTCGGTGTCGTTGTGGGCGAGCAGGCCGAGGGCGTCCTTGCGCTTGATGATGGAGAGGACCTCGAGCTTGCGGCCGACGCCCGACAGGTAGGCGGCGACCGCGTGGCCGGCCTCGTGGGTGGCCACCATCTCCTTCTCGAGCGGGGTGTAGGTGACCGGCTGCTTGAGCCCGATCTCCTCGGAGAGCTTGGCCTGGTTCACGTCGACCCAGCGCATCGCGTCGCGGCCCGACCGCAGCGCCCACACCAGGGCCTCGTCGAGCAGGTGCTCGATCATCACCGGGGTGTAGCCGAAGGTGAGGTGGGCCAGCTCCTCGCGCCGGGCGGGGTCGTCCAGTTCCCCGTGGTGGGCCTTCTTGTCGAGGAAGTAGTCGACCAGCTCCCGGCGGCCGTCCTTGTTGGGCAGGTCGAAATAGAGCTTGCGGTCGAACCGGCCCGGACGCAGCAGCGCCGGGTCGAGCGCGTCGGCCCGGTTGGTGGCCGCGATCACGAGGATGTTGTTGTACTTGAGGGAGCGCTTGCGGAGCTGGTGGTCCAGTGGCAGGTAGCCGTTGACCCAGTCGATGACCTTGCCCCACGCCCGCTCGCCGAGCGGCGGGGTGTCGAAGCTCTGGAGCTGGATCAGCAGCTCGTTCACGACCCCGCCGGTGCCCGAGGCGATGGACGGCTCGACCCGGCGGCCCAGGACCGGCCAGGCGGTGGCCGGAGAGACGCCCATGCCTTCCACGCTGCCCCTGGTCCCGCCGATGGCATCGATCTCCTCGATGAACCCGATCGCGCCGCCTTCCTCGCGGGCGATCTTGCGCAGCGCCTTGAAATAGGAGCGGATCTTGCGCGCGGTCATGCCGTACCACATCGACTGGAAACTGGTGGCCGAGACGAACAGGAAGGGCACGCCGGCGTGCCTGGCCATTGCCTTGGCCATATGCGTCTTGCCGGTGCCCGGCCGGCCCTCGAACAGGATCCCGCGGCGCGGGTTGCCGCCGAGCCGGTCGCGGAACGTCGCATAACCGAGGAACAGGTTGAGCGTCTTGACGATCTCGTCCCGGAGAGGATCGAGCCCCTTGACGTCGTCCAGGCTGACCTGGATCTGCTCGGGCCGGTAGAGAAGGTGCGGCGAGCGGCTCTGGCCCGCCATGGGCAGCAGCATCACGAGCCCGACCAGCAGCACCAGCAGCACCAGTGGCAGCCAGAGGGCGACGTCAGGGCCGAGGTCGAGGCCGGACAGCGGGTTGAGGGACTGGTGGGTCAGCACCCGGTACCAGGCGAAGGCGCAGGCCAGCCAGAGGACGACCGCGACCCGGACGAGGCGCCGCTGCCTGCGGCGCTCCCGCGCGTGGCCGACGTCGATGTCCGCGGCGCGCAGGACGGCGTCCCCACCGAGCATGCTGTTGACGCTGCGCAACGCGGGGACCAGCTTGTCGCGCCGGCCCGCCTGCGCGGAGAGCTGTCGTCTGCCCACGTCGCCTCCCGATCTCGGGTGGCCCGGACGGAAATTCGAGGGTGGTGCTCCCTCGCTTCCCCTCCCGAACTCTGGGAACAAGTAAGCCACGGATCGTGGAACTCCGCCACTGTGTGTGAGCGCGTTCAAGC
Source organism: Actinomycetes bacterium (assembly GCA_036000965.1). Classification (NCBI taxonomy): domain Bacteria; kingdom Bacillati; phylum Actinomycetota; class Actinomycetes; species Actinomycetes bacterium. Next base: position 24,847 of record DASYUT010000208.1, on the reverse strand, counting down.
GCTTTGACGAAATTCCTCAGCTCTGTGCTACGTAGAAATGTGTAGCACAGTCTGCGTGACCATCACTAGCCTCGAATCCTGCTGATCCTACGGCAGTCGCTTGACCGAGAGCACCCGCAGGGGGCGGGCCTGCTGGCAGTAGCTGAGCTGCCCCGGGGCGCGCACGCCCACGACCTCGACCCGGGCGCCGGGTACGAGTTTGTCAGCGTCCTTGCCGCTCCCGACGAGCAGCCAGCGCTGTACCTGGTCGACCTGGAGCAGCCGGCAGCCGGGCTCAACCCCCTCTCGGACCACGCCCCGGACCACGACCTTGACCTGGTCGCCGGGCTGGTCGGGCCGAGAGCTGGAGGGAAGCTGCACGCCGGTGGTCGAGGGTACGCTGGTTGCTGTGGTGGCGGTGCTCGAGGTGGGCGACGCCTGCCCTCCCGACCCGGCTCCCCCGGCGTCCGGGTCGGCGCAGGCGGTGAGGAGCGCGGCGACCGCCAGGGCGAGCAGCGCGCTGCGGCGTGAGTGCTGCTTCATGTTCGGTTGGACGCTACGTCGACTGGGACGAGCCCGGTCTCGGGCGGCGTGTGAGTGCTGCTTCATGGCTGGTTGGACGCTCCGATCCGGTCGACGGTTCCCGCTGACCCCGAGCCTGTCCGTGACCCCGAACCGACCCGACTCGTGACGCCGAACCTACCCGACGTGCGCGCCGATGGCGCAGAATCGACCGGGGCCTCACGCACCTCAGCCAGGGAAGGCCGCCGTCGTCGCCGAGGAGGAGCCATGCCACTGCTGGACGACGCCGCCATCGAGGAGGGGCTGCAGGCGCTCCCCGGTTGGGAGCGGCGCGGCAACGAGATCAGCAAGACCTTCAGGCACGCCGACTTCGCCGCGGCAATGGCGTTCGTGAACCGGGTCGCCGACGCCGCCGAGGAGGCCAACCACCACCCCGACATCGACATCCGCTGGAACAAGGTGACCCTGGCCCTGTCCACCCACTCCCAGGGCGGCCTCACCGAGAACGACCTCCAACTCGCCCAGCGCGCCGAGTCTCTGTCCACCAACCCCTGACCTTCGGGCAGGAGCGGTCGCCGGAGCTACCCGGAGGCGCGTCGCCGGAGCTACCCGGGCCAGGCGCCGGAGCTACCAGCTACCAGGGAGCCGGGTCGCCGGAGGGCTGACCGTTGCTGGTACCGAGGCGGGAGGCGCCGGGTCGGGAAGCTCGACGGTGAAGCAGGCGCCGCCGCCCGGGTTGTCGTCCACCTCGACCCGGCCGCCCATGCCGGCCACCAGGCGCTTGACCAGGAACAGGCCGAGGCCGAGGCCGCCCGCCCGGCGGGTAAGGCCGGCGTCGACCTGGGTGAAAGGCCGGAAGATGCGGTCGCGGTCGGCCGGGGCCACCCCGGCCCCCTGGTCGGTCACGGTGATCCGGGTCCACCCCTCGGGCTGGGCCACGGTGACGGTCACCTCGGTGCCCGGCGGGGCGGCCTTGGCCGCGTTGTCCAGCAGCGCCTCGAGCACCGCACGCAGCGCGGTGGGGTCGGCAGCCACCGGCCTCGGCGCCTCGGGCAGGACCAGGGCCAGCGGGAGCGCCGGCACGGCCGCGCGCCGGGCCGTCACGCACTCGGCGACCAGCTCGGCCACGGCGACCGGCCTGGTCATCAGCGCGGGACTGCGGCCGACGGCGTAGGCGCTCGCGGCCAGCAGCTGCTCGACCAGCGCGCCCAGGCGGTGGGCCTTGGCAGCCAGGCGAGCCACCAGCTCCTGGCCGTCGGGGGTGCCGGCGACCTCGGGACGGGCGGCCAGCGTGTCGGCCATGCCCACCACGACCGTGACCGGGGTGCGCAGCTCGTGGCCTACCAGGGCGAGAAACTCGTCCTTGGCCCGGTCGACCGCGGTGAGGCGCGCGACCGCAGCGGCCAGCTCGGCGTTCTCGGCATGCAGGGCCTCGCTCCGGGCCAGGGCTGCCTCGTAGAGGGCGCGCAGGTCGTCCAGGGCCGGACCGGCCACCTCGGTGGAGAGCCGGGCCCCGCCCCGGCTCACCGCGGCCAGTGCCTCGAGGATGGCGGCCGGGCTGTCCCCCTTGAGCACGTACCCGCGGGCCCCGGCGGCCACCATCTCGCGCACGTACGCCTCGTCGGCGTAGGCGGTGTGCGCAACCACCGCCACGGCTGGGAACCGGTGGGTGATCGCCCGGGTCGCCGCCACCCCGCCGCCGCCGGGCATCCTGCAGTCCATCACCACGACGTCGGGGGTGGTGGCGGCGACCAGCTCGAGCGCGGCCTCGCCGCTGTCGGCCTCGCCCACCACCTCCCAGCCGCCGACGTCCTCGAGCAGCGAGCGCAGCACCTCGCGCATGGCGGGGTGGTCGTCGACGAGCAGGACCCGGCCAGGGCCGGCCGGCGCCACACGCGCTGCCCCCACGTCGCCCCCTTCGAGGATGCCGCCCGACAACCCTTCGTTCCCGCCGGTCGATGCCATCCGGCCTGTCCCGGGTGGTATCGGCCCGCGGGCGGCGCGGGTGGAGACCAGCCGGGGGACCCAGCCTCCACCGAACCAGCAGTGATGCGCCTGTAGAATCTCGCTTTCCGCCGCCGTGCTCAACCATTCGGCGCGTTCGTCCCAGGAGTTCGTCCAGATGAAGGATGTCGGCATCGTCGGTTTGCCCATGTCGGGTAAGACGACCCTGTTCAACGCCCTGACCCGCGCGGGGATCCCAGCGGGCGGGCCGGCCGGCAAGGCCTCCGTGGCCGCGGTCCCGGTGCCCGAGCCCAGGGTGGACGTGCTCGCCGACCTCGAACGCTCCCGCAAGCGGGTCTACGTGCAGGTGCGCTTCGTGGACGTGGCCGGGCTGTCGGCCGGCCCCAAGGGCTCGGGGCTGTCGGCCCAGGGGCTCGGCGCCCTGCGCGAGGTCGACGCGCTCGCGATGGTCCTGCCCGGGTTCGAGGGCGGCGGCGACCCGGTGGGCGCCGCCGCCGACCTCGCGCTCGAGCTGACCGTGGCCGACCTCGGCAGCATCGCGAGCGGCGCCGACAAGGCGGCGAGGAAGGCCCGCGCCGGGGTCAAGGAGGGCGCACACGAGGCGGCCACCCTGGCCCGCGCGCGCGACCTGCTCGACACCGGCACGGCGCTGCGCGACGCCCGCTGGGAGCCGGAGGAGCTGAGGGTCCTGCGCAACTTCTCCCCCCTGACCCTGAAGCCCGTGCTCGCGGTCGTGAACCTGGGCGAGGACCAGGCCGGCGAGGCGGCTGCCCGGGCGGCCCGGGTCGAGGAGGCCCTCAGGATCCCGACGGTCGCCCTGCCCGGCGCGCTCGAGGCGGAGGCGGCCGAGCTGAGCGCCGACGAGGCGTCGGCGTTGCTCGCCGAGTACGGGGTCAAGCGCTCCGGCCTGGACCAGGTGGTCGGCGCGGCCTGGCGCCTGCTCGACCTCCAGACCTTCTTCACCACCGGCGAGGACGAGACCCGGGCCTGGGAGGTCCGCCGGGGCGCCACCGCACCCGAGGCGGCCGGGCGGATCCACTCCGACCTCGAGCGCGGCTTCATCCGGGCCGAGGTGGCCACCTACGACGACGTCGTGGCGGCCGGCGGCTGGGACGCGGCCCGCTCCAAGGGCCTGCTCCGGGTCGAGGGCAAGTCCTACGTCGTGGCCGAGGGCGACTGCCTGCACGTCCGCTTCAGCGTCTGAGCGGCTGCCCGGCCGCGCGCTCAGGAGCCCCTGCCCGATTGCTCTGCCAGGTGGAGTGCCACGCACCTGGGCGTGCCACCCTGGGATGTCCAGGTTGTCGCGTGGGGGCCATTAGCCGCCGGAGACGGCCGCGATGACCCAGACCTCGTCGCCGTCGGCGACGGGGGTGGCCAGCCCCGTCAGGTAGCGGACGCTCTCGCCGTTCACGAACACGTTGACGTGCGGCCGCAGCGCGCCCAGCTCGTCGAGCACCCGCTGGCGGACGCCCGGGTGGTCGCGGCCCACGGCCTCCAGCAGGGCGGCGACGGTGCCCGGACCAGGCAGCGCCACCTCGACGCGCTTGCGACCGCCCGCGTAGGCGCTGAGCGCGGCCGGCAGGTGGAGGGTGGCCATGGTCAGGGAAGCACGGCGGCCTTGACGCAGAGCACCGGAGGCAGCCACTCCGCCACCAGCCGCCAGCGCTCCCCTTCGTCGGCCGAGGCGAACACCTGACCGGTGCGGGTCCCGAAGTACAGCCCAGCCGGGCTCATGCCGTCGGTGGTGAACCCGTCCCGCAGCACGGTCAGGTAGGCGTCGTGCTGGGGCAGCCCCTCGCCGAGCGGCTCCCAGAACGCGCCCGCGTCCTTGGTCCGGTACACGCGGGCCCGGCCCTCGGGGGTGCAGCGGAAGCCGTCGGACTCGAGCGGGATCGCGAACGCGGTGTCCGGGTCGCCCGGGTGGGCCACCATCGGGAACCCGAAGTCGCTGGGGACGCCGTTGGCGATGTCGGTCCAGCTCTCGGCGCCGTCGTCGCTGCGGTACAGGCCCCCGTGGCTCTGCATGTAGAGGGTGTCCGGCCTGCCGGCGGCCTGGGCGACCTTGTGGACGCACTGGCCGAACTCGGGATGGGGGTCGGGCAGGAAGCCGGCGCGCACCCCATGGTTGCGGGCCTGCCAGGATGCGCCCCCGTCGTCGGTCCGGTAGACGCCCGCGGCCGAGACCGCGACCCAGATGCGATCCGGGTCGGCCGGGTCGGGCAAGACCGTGTGGAGGCAGAGGCCGCCGCCCCCGGGCTGCCAGTGGGGCCGGTGGGGATGGTCCCAGAGCCCGCGGACCAGCTCGAAGGTCTCGCCGGCGTCGTCGGAGCGGAACAGCGCGGCCGGCTCGACCCCGGCGTACACGGTGTCGGGGCGCTGCTCGCCAGCCGGCTGGAGCTGCCAGACCCTGGCCAGAGCGGCGCCCGTGCCCTCCGGGAAGCGCACATTGCCCTCGGCCGGGTCGCTCCAGGTGCGGCCCAGGTCGTCGGAGCAGCGCACTACTGAGCCCCAGTGGGAGCTCGCGGTCCCGGCCAGCACCCGGCTGCGGCCGGCACGGCCGTCGAAGGCGAGCGCGTAGATCTCCTCGCCCGGGAAGTGTGGCCCGGTCGGTTCGAACCCCTGGCGGTCCGCATCGCCCCGGAACAGGAACGCCCCCTTGGTCGTACCTACCATCAGCAAGATGTGCATCTGCTAGCGCCTCCCTTCCTGTGATGACTGAGCTTTCCTGCTATGTCTGCGCTTTCCCGCGATGACTGAGCTTCCCACGGCACCCTGACAAGGCACCAGCATGCCCCAGGACGTCAGCACCCACAGCGCCGTCCATCACCAGGTGACGCCGACCTCGCCGGCGCGGGCGAACAGGCGCAGCCGGTGGCGGCAGATCAGATCACTATCACGGGTCGCGGACCCAGGACCTGTCGGCACATCCTATGAGCTGTGCGCGCAAAGCAGCACCTCAGAAGTCCTGTCCGTAACTTGATGGGAAGGCCTTGGTCGCTGACCTCGGTTACGAGCAGAACTTCTGGTGACGTCCTTAGCCTTCCGCGGTCAGCATCACCTTGAGGGCGTTGGTCTCGCTCGCGCGGGCGAACGTGTCGTACGCCTGGATGGCGTCGTGCAGCGGGAAGCGATGGGTGGTGAAGCGGGTCGGATCGATCTGCCCGGCCGCGACCGTCTTGAGCAGGGTCGGGGTCGAGAACGTGTCCACCAGCCCGGTCGTGATCGTGACGTCCTTGATCCACAGCGACTCAAGGTGCAGGGTCGCTGGCTTGCCATGCACGCCCACGTTGGCGACCCGGCCGCCCGCCCGGATCAGCTCCGTGCACTGCTCGAAGGTCTCCGGGATGCCGACCGCCTCCACGGCCACGTCGGCGCCCAGGCCGTCGGTCAGCCGGTCGGTCTCGGCGCGGGCCTGCTCTGGCGTGGCGACGACGTTGGCACCGAACTTCTCGGCCCAGTCACGCCGGTTCGGGGTGGGGTCGATCGCGATGATCGCGGCAGGTGAGTACAGCCGCGCCCCGATCACCGCGGCGAGCCCGACCGGACCGGCGCCGACGATCGCCACGACGTCGCCGGGCTGGACCTGACCGTTGAGCACGCCGACCTCGTAGCCGGTCGGGAGGATGTCAGCAAGGTAGAGCACGTGCTCGTCGGTGAGCCCCGCCGGTACGTGATAGGTGGAGGTGTCGGCAAACGGTACCCGGGCGAGCTCTGCCTGCACTCCGTCGATCAGGTGGCCGAAGATCCACCCGCCGCCGCCGATGCACTGGCCGTACCGGCGCTCCCGGCAGTAGCGGCAGCGGCCACAGGCCGAGATGCACGACAGCAGCACATGGTCGCCCGGCTTGACCGAGCGCACCGCCGGTCCGGTCTCCGTGACCGTGCCCACGGCCTCGTGGCCGAGGATCCGTCCCGGCGTCACCGCGGGGACGTCTCCTTTGAGGATGTGGAGGTCAGTGCCGCAGATGGTGGTCGTGGTGATGCGGACGACCGCGTCGCCGTCGTCTTCGATCTTCGGGTCCGGGACCTCCTCCCAGCTCTTCTGTCCGGGTCCGTGGTAGACGACCGCGTGCATCCCGAGGCCCCTTTCTGCGCTTTCGGTCTAGGGTAACACCAGGCAGGACCCCCTCAACCCTCGCCGTGCGGCAGGCCGGTCCCTCCGCCGCAGCGTCTTGCTCACTGCCCAGCAGCGTCTTGCTCACTCCCCAGCAGCGTCTTGCTCACTGCCCAGCAGCGTCTTGCTCACTGCCCAGGAGGGTGCGCACTGCGCGCTCAGCGGGTCGGAGCGTCCGTCGGAATGGCCTCCGCGCGGGCACGGTCCCCGAACTCGCGTCCGTCGCTACGGTAGTACACGTCTTGTCCTGCGACAGTCAGGGGAGACCCGGACCGAGGTCCTATCGGCCGGTGGCGCGCGCCTCGGCGTCGCGGCGCAGGCCGCCGGGCAGGGCGAAGTGGACGTCCTCGGGCACGATCTCGACCTCGCGGACCTCGGTCGCGCCGCGCTCGCGGAGGGCGGCGACCAGCTCCTCGACCAGCCAGTCGGGGGCAGAGGCGCCCGAGGTGACCCCGACCGTGCCGACCCCGTCGAACCAGGCCGGGTCGACGGCGGCGGCCTCGGAGATCAGGTGGCTGGCGCAGCCGTGGTCGCGAGCCACCTCCACCAGGCGCTTGGAGTTGGAGGAGTTCTCGGCCCCGATCACGAGGATCAGCTCGCATTCGGCGGCCAGCGCCTTGACCGCGGTCTGTCGGTTCTGGGTGGCGTAGCAGATGTCGTCGGAGCGGGGCCCGGCCAGCACCGGGAAGCGCTCGCGGAGGGTGCCGATCACCCCGGCCGTCTCATCCACCGACAGGGTGGTCTGGGTGAGGTAGGCGACCCGCTCCGGGTCGGGGACTTCGACCCGGGATGCCTCGCCGGCGTCGCCGACCAGGTGGACGGCGCGGGGGGCCTGGCCCATGGTGCCCTCGACCTCCTCGTGGCCCTCGTGGCCGATGAGGACGATGTCGTAGCCCTTGGCCGCGAACTTGCGCGCCTCCTGGTGGACCTTGGTGACCAGGGGGCAGGTCGCGTCGATGACCTTGAGGCCTCTTGTCCTGGCCTCGGCGTGCACCTGGGGTGCGACCCCGTGGGCCGAGAACACCACGGTCGCGCCCTCGGGGACCTCGTCCAGCTCCTCCACGAACACGGCGCCCTCGCGCTCGAGCCTGCGCACGACGTGCAGGTTGTGCACGATCTGCTTGCGGACGTACACCGGCGGGCCGTAGGTGCGTAGGGCGACCTCGACGATCTCGATGGCACGGTCGACGCCGGCGCAGTAGCCGCGGGGCGCGGCCAGGAGCACCCGGGGCGGAGCCTCGAAGTCTGGGGTCGTGTTCGCCATGGCCTCCATTCTATCGATCTCCAACCGATCGCTACCGGTCCGCCTCGGCTAGCCTTGGCGGAGGGCGCGATCGGCTCGCGCCGAGCCGAGTGGAGGGGAGGTGGCCTTGGCCGGCCCGTCCGGTGACCCCGGCGACCCGACGGGGGCGAGGTGCCTCGACCGCCGCGTGCTGACGGTGTGGACCGTGCAGGAGGCGATCGGGTCCGCCGTGCTCGTGGTACTGGTGGTCGCGGCCGACGTGGGCGCCCGCGCCACCGGCCTCGACCTGCCCTGGCCGGTGGGCGTGGCCGCCGTCCCGTTCGCCGTCCTCGGCGGCCTGACCTCGTGGCGCGTCCCGCTCGCGCGCTACCGGAGCTGGCGCTACGAGACGGCCGAGAACGCGCTCGAGCTGCGGCACGGGATCGTCGAGCGGGTCCACTCGGCCATCCCCTACTACCGCGTCCAGTACATCGACATCGTCCAGGGCCCGGTCGAGCGGGCGGTGGGGCTGGCCACGCTGAAGGTCCACACGGCGGCCGCCTCCAGCGACTCGACCATCCCGGGGATCCCGGTCGGCGAGGCAGAGACGCTGCGCCGGCAGATCCTGGCCCGGACCGGCGCGGGCGATGCAGTCTGAGCCGCGCGGGCCGGCACCCGGGCTGGTCGAGCCGGGGCGGCCCAGACGGCTCCACCCGCTCACCCCGGTGTTCCTCGCCGTCCGCGAGGGCCGGCGGCTCTGGCCGCTCGCGCTGTTGGCGCTGGCCCAGCGGCGGCTCTGGCTGATCGCCCTGGCTGCCCTGGTGGTGCTGGTCGCAACCGTGCTTCAGTGGCTGCGCCGGAGCTACGTCGTGGAGGCGGACGCGCTCCGGGTGGAGCAGGGGGTGTTCGCCCGCCAGCTCCGGGTAGTCCCGTTCGACCGTATCCAACAGGTCGACCTGGTCCGCAAGCCACTCCACCGCCTGCTCGGCGTCGCCACCCTGCGGGTGGAGACGGCGGGCGGCGCCTCGGCCTCCGAGGTCGACCTCGACGTGATCGCGCTGGCCGAGGCCGAGAGCCTGCGTGCCGCCCTGCTGCGGGCGCGGGCCGCGACCACTGGTGAGGCGCCAGGGACCAGACCGCCCCGCGGCACCAAGGGCGAGGCACCCGGCAGCACCAAGGACCAGGCGCCCCGTAGTGCGGAGGGCGGGGCACCCGGCGGCGCGGAGGGCGGGGCAGCCAGCGGTGCCGGGGTGCCACTGCCCGGTACGGTCGGGCCGGCCGAGGTCGCCGGGAGGCCGCTCGAGCGGGACCTCGTCCGCCTCTCCCTCGGTGAGGTGGCTCTGGCCGGGATCACCAGCGCCCGGGCGGCCGCCGTGCTCGCGGTCCTCTCTCCGGTGTTCCAGCTGCTCGACCAGGCCCCTGGGTGGGTACTCGACCGGGTGGACCCGGAGGCCCTGGCGCCGTCGAGCCCGCTGGTCGTCGCCGCGCTCGTGCCTCTGGCCGTGCTGGTCTGGCTCGGTCTGGCCGCGGCGTCGAGCATCGTCACCCATGCCGGCTTCGTGCTGGCCCGCAGCGACGACAACCTGGTCGTCCGGCGGGGGCTGCTGGAGCGCCGCGAGGCGGTGGTGCCGCTCGTCCGGGTCCAGGTCGTCCGCATCGAGGAGTCGCTGCTGCGGCGCGGCCTCGGCTTTGCCTCGGTCCGCATCCAGAGCGCGGGCGCGGCGGGCCGGTCCGACGACCGCGCGAGCCGGCTCGCGGTCCCGATCCTGCGCGCGGACCGGGTGAACCAGGTCCTCGGCGAGCTGCTGCCCGGCGCGGCGCCCGTCCCGCTCCTGCTCGCGCCGCCGCCTACCGCCCGCCGGCGCGCGATCGTGCGCCGGGTGGTGCCGGCGCTGGTCGCGGCGGTGGCCGTGGCGGTCGTGCTGCGGCCCTGGGGGCTGCTGGCGCTGGCCGCCGTCCCGCTCGCCGCGCTCGCGGGAGAGGCCGCCTACCGCAACCTGGGGCACGCCCGGCGGGCTGGCTTCCTCACCGCGAGGCAGGGGGCGCTCCTCCGCACGACCACGGTGATCCCCGTGGCCAAGGCGCAGAGCGCGCGCGTCCACGCCTCGCTCTTCCAGCGCCGGGCCGGGCTGGCCACCCTGTACGTCGACGTGGCCGGTGGCGGTACCATGCCGAAGGTCACCGACGAGTCCGGCGCGACCGCCGAGGCCCTGCTGGCGAGCGTCGTGAGCCGCTGACCGACGGGTCTGGCGAAGCCGCATGCGACGAGCTCGGGCGGCCCGGGCGAACGATCTCGGGCGGGCGTCGGGCGAGCCGCATCCAGGGCCGGTGGTCCTGCCTTTGCGCTTCATCCCGGGCGGCTGAGCGGAGCACCTGACCCAGAGGTCGGCGAGGTGCTGGGTGACCCGGGTACCGGAACCACTCGGGAAGCCGATCTGGTCCTCGTCGGCGTCCAGCGGGGAAAGCCGCAGCTCGGCATGGTTGCGGCGATCGCTACACTGGGGTTTTGCGCGCAGCAGCTCCCGTTCAGCAGCAGCTCCCGTTCAGCAGCAGCCCCGTTCAAAGGATCACACCGGTGCCCGCAGTTCGAGCAGACCTCCGCAACGTGGCCATCGTGGCGCACGTCGACCACGGCAAGACCACCCTGGTGGACGCCATGCTCCAGCAGTCAGGGGCCTACCGTGCCAACCAGGAGGTGGTCGACCGGGTGATGGACTCGCTCGACCTCGAGCGCGAGAAGGGCATCACCATCCTGGCCAAGCAGACCGCCGTGGACTTCCGGGGCATCCGCGTCAACATCGTCGACACACCCGGCCACGCCGACTTCGGCGGGGAGGTCGAGCGGACCCTGCGCATGGTCGACGCGGTCCTGCTGCTGGTCGACGCGAGCGAGGGCCCGCTCCCCCAGACCCGTTACGTGCTGCGCAAGGCGCTGGCGACGAGGCTGCCGGTGGTGGTCTGCGTCAACAAGGTCGACCGCGCCGACGCCCGCCCCGCCGAGGTCGTGCACGAGGTCGAGGAGCTCTTCCTCGACCTGGACGCCGACGAGGACCAGATCGACTTCCCGATCTTGTACACCGACGCGCGCACCGGGCGGGCCGGGCTGCGCCCCGACGACCTGGCCGCGGACCTCGGGCCGCTGTTCGAGGCGATCGTGGCGACGACGCCGGCGCCGACCTACGAGCCCGGCCACCCGCTGCAGTTCCTGGTCACCAACCTGGACGCCGACCCCTACGTGGGCCGGCTGGCGGTCGGACGGGTCTGGCAGGGCGAGCTGCGCCTGGGCGACCGGGTGGTGGTGGCCAAGGGCGACGGCACCCTGGTCCCAGCCAAGGTCACCAAGCTGCTCGGCGCGACCGGGCTGTCACGCTTGGAGGTGGACGCGGCCGGGCCTGGCGACATCGTGGCCGTTGCCGGGCTCGGCGACGTCACCGTGGGCGAGACGGTCGCCGACCCCGACGACCCCCGGCCGCTGCCGCTGGTCACCATCGACGAGCCCAGCCTCTCGATGCAGTTCGGGGTCAACACCTCGCCGTTCGCCGGCAACGAGGGCGCCTACCTGAACAGCCGCCACCTCAAGGAGCGGCTCGACCGGGAGGCCCTCGGCAACGTCTCGATCCGGGTGCTGCCCACCGACTCCCCCGACACCTTCGAGCTCCAGGGCCGGGGCGAGCTGCAGCTCGCGGTGCTTGTCGAGCAGATGCGGCGCGAGGGCTACGAGCTGCAGGTGTCCAAGCCCGAGGTGATCACCAGGACCGTCGACGGCAGGACCCACGAGCCCTACGAGGCGGTCACCCTCGACGTGCCCGAGGAGTTCGTAGGGGTGGTCACCCAGAGCCTGTCGCTGCGCAAAGGCCGCATGACGAACTTGGTCAACCACGGCACCGGCTGGGTGCGGCTCGAGTTCCGCGTGCCTGCCCGCGGCCTGGTCGGCTTCCGCTCGGCCCTGCTCACCGAGACCAAGGGCACCGCCATCCTCCACCACCTGTTCGACGGCTACGACGAGTGGGCCGGCGAGATCCACCACCGGCTCACCGGGGTCCTGGTCGCCGACCGGATCGGCGTCACCACCGGCTACGCGCTCGACCAGCTCCAGGAGCGTGGGGAGCTGTTCGTCGGCCCGGGCACCGAGGTCTACGAGGGCATGGTCGTGGGCGAGAACGCTCGCGCCGACGACATCGACGTGAACCCGACCCGGGAGAAGCAGAAGACGAACATGCGCACCCACGCCGCCGACGAGGCGATCCGGCTGGTGCCGGCGCGGCAGCTCTCGCTCGAGCAGGCGCTCGAGTTCATCGCCGTGGACGAGCTGGTCGAGGTCACGCCCAAGTCGACCCGGCTGCGCAAGCGGGTGCTGGACGCCGCCGCCCGGGGCCGGGCGGCCAAGCGCGCCAGAAAGGGCTGACCCGCAGAACTGCTCGGAGTGCCTGCGGCCACCACCCTTCGCCGGGGACATCCGGTTGGGGCACCGGCGGCCACCACCCTCGCCCCGGGCATCCGAATTGGGCACCTGCGGCCACCACCCTTCGCCCGGGGCATCCGGAACGAGCGGTCGCGTTGGGAGATGCTGGCTCGTTTGCCTGGCACCGTTGACTCCGTTTCGCGGCTCCGCTATACCTTTGCCGACTTCGTCCACTGACCGACGCCCACCATGGCCCTGCCGACGGCGCTTCGGGTCACCGCGACCTGCAACGCACACCGGCGAGGCAGTGGCTGGACGTGGTCTCTTCCCGTGACGGGCTCTGCTCCCCGCCCGCTTCACACCGGCTGCCGCGGCTAGGAGCATTCCCGTGCACCACCTACCGACTGAGAAGGCGCTCGCCACCCTGGCAGTGGGGTTCGCCCTCGGCCTGGTCGCGCTGCTCGTCCTGCCCACGACGGCTGCCGCGCAAGAGTCGCCCACGACCACCGAGCCACCCGCCACGGCCCCACCCACGACCGAACCACCCGCCACCGAACCACCCGCCACCACCCCACCGACGACCGAACCACCCGCCACGGCCCCACCCACGACCGAACCACCCGCCACGGCCCCGCCGACGACCGAACCACCCGCCACCGAACCACCCGCCACCACCCCGCCGACGACCGAACCACCCGCGACCACCCCACCCACCGCGGCCCCGCCCACCACGGTCCCGCCGCCCAGCACGATCGTGAGCGGGACCACCGGGCCGGCGCTGCCCCCGAACGCCGTGACCAGCACGACGAGGTCTGGGGCGCTGCCTCCGGGGACCTCCGGGGGATCCGGGTCCGCCACCGGCGGCTCGAGCGGCTCGCCGGGAGCCGGCTCCGGTCCGGACGGTCCCGGTGGCGGCATCTCGCTCTCGAAGGCCGAGCCGGTCGCCTTCATCCTCGGGCCGGCCAAGCCCGTGGTGGATCGCCTGCTCGGGACGGCCAAGCCGGTCGTGGAGCGGCTGCTCCCCAAGACGCTGGTGCGCCGGCTGGCGCGGACCGACCCGGTGGCCGCCACCGGCCAGGCGGCACGCCTGGTCGCCAGCGAGGTGGGCGAGCTCGAGCCGGTCGCCGTCGCCGGGTACGTGTGGCTGGCCCTGGCGGCGTTCCTTACCACCCTGGCCGCCTGCACCTCCCTGTGGTGGGCGCCGCGCGGCTGGCCGACCGCGCGGGGCCTGGCCCTCACCGCTCACCGAAGGACCCCCCGGCGCGGCTGGCCCCCACTCGGCGGGGCGGACGGCCGCCACCTCCCCGGACGGCACCTCCCCGGACGGGCCGGGCCCGACTCGTCCGAGGTGCGCCAGCTCAGGAGCATCGGGATCGACGTGGAGGCGCTGCGGGCCACGCCACCGCTGGCCAGGCCGGTGTTCTCCACCAGGGACGACCACGCCGCCCCGGAGCACTGACCGGGCGTCCGCTCAGCCCGCGGGAGTCCGGGCGCCGTTCCGGCGTGGCGTGCGGGCCCGGCGGGCGCGGCGCCTGCTCAGGTCGCGCCAGACCGACCTGAGCAGGGTCACGTCCGCACCGCGCATCCCGAGCCGTCGGACCAGCAGCTCGGCGTCGACCAGGTCGAGCGCGCCGTCGAGGTCACCGGCCCGGACCAGGTGGTCGACCGCCCTGACCAGCCCGGCCGGGACCTCACGGGGGTCGGGGAGCGGGAGGGCGTCGGCCTCCCGCGGTTCCAGCTCGAGGATGCCACCGCCGTAGCTGCGGCCCATGACCTCCGAGAACGCGAACGTCGCGCTGTTGGCGAGGGCGGTGGCGAGCTGTGGCGCCGTGGCGTCGCCGACCAGGCGGACCCGGTGCACGGTGTCGGTGCTGGTCGCGCCGGCGAGATTGGCGGCCACCCGAGGGCCCGAGTGGATCTGGCGCAGCATGAACGCGTCCGGCGTCCAGACCGAGGGCACCGACCACCAGCTCCGCCGGATGGAGCACTTGTAGCCGAGGTGGACGCCGGCCGCCTCGCCCTCGGCCACGTAGTGCCGCAAGGCAGGGTCGCTCGCGAGCGGATGGCCTTCGGGGACCGCCAGCAGGCGGCAGCGGGCGTCCTCGGCGACCTGCCCCTCGAGGTCCGCCGGCTCGTACAGGGTGCCTCTGAGCTGCGCCGAGCGCCCGACCAGGGACACGCACAGGTGCTCGAGCCGCCGCTCGCGTACCTGGCTCGGGGTCAGGCAGAAGAAGGAGTTCCGGCCCGAGACGACGCCGACATCGACCAGGGCGACGTCGGCGAACACGCCCAGCCGCCCTTCGACCCGGACCCGGCGCAGCGCGTCGATCCGCGGGACGTCGAGGTAGTACTTGGTCCACTTCTCGCGGTCGTGGCGGAGCGCCGGGGCGAACGCCGAGTCCTGCGCGACGTCGCCTGACGGCGGCAGCTCGGCCGCGTCGCCGTACTCGACCGTCCGCACCCGCGCGGGACCCTGGCCCCGCTCGCCGAGCAGCAGGACGACCTCTTGGAGCACGCCGTCGAACACCAGGCGGCGGAAGCTCACGATGGTGAGCTGGGCGAGCCGGTCGACCAGGTGCTCGCGGAGCTGCGCCGCGTAGCCGACCTGGAGCAGCTCGGCCGGGAGCACCAGCGCCACCCGGCCTCCGGGACGGACGGCCTCCACGGCGGCCACGGTGAAGGGCACCCATGCGTTGGTGAGCCGGGTCGGGCGCAGCCCGGCGCCGCGCATGAGGGCGAACGCGCGCGCCCTGCTCTCCTCGGTCCAGCTCCCGAAGCGGATGTAGGGCGGGTTGCCGGCCACGGCGTCGAAGCTCCCCCGGCGGCCCCCGGCGAACCACGCGAAGAAGTCGGCGGCGACCACGGCGGCGCCATGCCGCCGGGCCTTGGCCGCCTCGGCCTCGTCCAGCTCCACGCCCACGATACCGGCGGCGGTGCCGGGTCGTCCCGCGGCGCGGGCCTGGTCCACCAGCGCAGCCAGGACGGCGCCGTCGCCGCAGCTTGGCTCGAGGATGCGCGGGCCGGCCGCGCTCGCCCAGGCGGCCAGGAACCGGGCCACGGGGCCGGGGGTGTAGTACCCCCCGCGCAGCTTCTCGGCCGACGGCGCGGCGCGGGCTTCGAACCTGATGGACTCGGTCAAGGGGAAGTCGGCTCAGGTGGCGGCTGGGACCGAGCTGGGCACGGGGACCAGCCCGGGGGCACGGCCGAACTGGGTGGCGTAGAGGTCGGCGTACAGGCCGCCCTGCGCGAGCAGCTCGGCATGGGTGCCCTGCTCCACCACCCGGCCGCCGTCGAGCACGAGGATGCGGTCGGCGCGCACGATCGTGGAGAGCCGGTGGGCGATCACCAGGCTGGTGCGGCCGGCCAGCGCCTCGGCCAGCGCCGCCTGGATCTGCACCTCGGACTCGGAGTCGAGGTGGGCGGTGGCCTCGTCGAGGATCACGATGGCCGGGTCGGCGAGCAGCAGCCGGGCGATCGCCAGGCGCTGCTTCTCCCCGCCCGACAGCCGGTAGCCGCGGTCGCCGACCATCGTGTCGTAGCGCTCGGGCAGGCTCTCGATCAGGTCGGCGATGCGGGCGGCCCGGCACGCTGCCCCGATCTCCTCCATGGTCGCGTCCGGGTCGGCGTAGCGGAGGTTGGCCAGGATAGTGTCGTGGAACAGGTGGGGGTCCTGGGCGACCAGGCCGATGGCGGCGCGGAGGCTCTCGAGCTTGATGTCGCGCACGTCGACCCCGTCGACCCGGACCGCGCCAGCGTCCACGTCGTAGACCCGGGGGACGAGCATGGCGGTGGTCGTCTTGCCCGCCCCGGACGGCCCGACCAGCGCGACCAGCTCGCCCGGCCTGGCCGTGAACGACACGTCGTGCAGGATCGGCTCCCCGGGGACGGCCCCGACCGCGGCGGCCCCGCCGGTGAGGCTCGCGATGGAGGAGTCCTCCGCGCTCGGGTAGGCGAAGTGGACGTGGTCGAACTCGATCTCGCCCCGGACCGGCGCGTCGAGGTCGCGGGCGCCCGGCCGGTCGGCGATCGGGCTCTGGTGGTCGAGCACCTCAAACACCCGCTCGAACGACACGAACGCGGTCATCACCTCGACGCGCGCGTTGGTCAGGGAGGTGAGCGGCCCGTAGACCTGGGTGACGTAGGCGGCCAGGGCGACCACGTCGCCCGCCCTGAGGCGGCCGTCCAGCACGAGCCGGGACCCGAGCCAGTACACGGCGGCGGTGCCGACCGCGCCGACCAGGCCGAGCGCGACGAAGAAGGTCTGGCCGAACATGGCCGACCGCACCCCGATGTCGCGCACCCGGGCCGCCTTGCCCGAGAACTCGTCGAGCTCCCGCCGGCGCCGGCCGAACAGCATCACCAGCAGCGCGCCGGCCACGTTGAAGCGCTCGTTCATCGTCGAGTTCATCGACGCGTTGAGGTTCATGGACTCGCGTGTGATCGCCTGGAGACGCTTGCCGACCCGCTTGGCCGGGACGATGAACAGCGGCAGCACCACCAGCGCGATGAGCGTGATCCGCCAGTTCAGCACAAGCATAGCGGTGAGCGTGGCCACCAGGCCGATGACGTTGGAGGTCACCGACCCCAGCGTGCCGGTGAGGGCCCGCTGCGCGCCCACCACGTCGTTGTTCATGCGGCTCACCAGGGCGCCGGTCTGGGTGTGGGTGAAGAACGCGAGCGGCTGGCGCTGCACGTGGTCGAACAGGGCGGTGCGCAGGTCGTAGATGAGCCCCTCGCCGATCCGGGACGAGAACCAGCGCTGGGCCAGGGCGAGCCCGGCGTTGGCGAGCGCCACCCCGACCGCGGCCAGGCCGATCAGGTCGACCAGCCGGAAACTGCGGCGCGGGATCGCGTCGTTGATGAGCGTGCGCACCAGCAGCGGCGGCACCACGGCCACGAGCGCCGACAACGCGATCGCGAGCAGGTACAGGGCGATCTGGAGCCGGTAGGCGCGGGCGAACCCCCAGACGCGCCTGACCACCCCGCGCGCGAGCTTCGTGCCGGGTTCGAGGTCGGTCATGTGCCAGTAGCGCATCATCTCGGAGGTGCCAACCGCGCCCGGACCCGGTTCATTCCGCCGGGCGGGCGGACCACGACCGGGCTGCCAGGCCACGACCCCGCCCCGCTGCTGCCCGGCGAGGTCCGCCTGACCAGGACGACGAAGGCGCCCGTAACCCGGCGGGTGCCTTCGTCGTCGCCGGGTCGGTCGGGTCGGGTCAGGTCAGTCGGGTCGGGTCGGGTCGGGTCAGTCGGGTCGGGTCAGGTCGGGTCGGGTCAGTCGGGTCGGGTCAGGGGGGCGTAGCGCAGGAGGAGGCGCTTGCGGCCCTGGCTCGGGAAGTCCACCTCGGCCATGGCCCGCTCGCCCTGGCCCGAGACCGCCACCACCCGGCCCGCACCCCACTGGCGGTGCACCACCGCGTCGCCGGGCGCGAGGCTCAGGTCGAGCGCGCCCCGCTGCTGCTCGGCGAGGTCCGCGGCGGGCGTGGCGGGCCGGCTCCACGAGGTCCCCGCGGGCGACGAGCGGCCCGCCTGGCCTCCGCCGGGGCCGAACGTGCGGCGGCCGGCGCCGAAGGCCGGGCTCGCGTCCCCCCAGGTGGGTGTCGAGCCGGGGCGCCGCCGCTGCTCGACCGAGGCGACCGTGACCAGCTCGTCGGGCACCTCCTTGAGGAACCGGGAGGGCAGGTTGTAGCTGGTCGACCCGAACAGCGAACGGCTCCAGGCGTTGGTGAGGTACAGGCGCTCGCGCGCGCGGGTGATGCCGACGTAGGCCAGCCGCCGCTCCTCTTCCAAGTCGCGGGGCTCGCCGATCGAGCGGATGTGGGGGAAGACGTTCTCCTCGAGGCCGACGATGAACACCACCGGGTACTCGAGCCCCTTGGCCGTGTGCAGGGTCATCAGGGTCACCGCCTGGCTGCCCGACTCGACCTCGTCGGCGTCGCTCACCAGCGCGATCGACTCGAGGAACTCGGGCAGGCCGCCGTCCGGGTCGCGCTCGGCGTACTCCTCGGCCACCGAGCGGAGCTCGCGCACGTTCTCGACCCGGCCCTGGCCCTCGATGGTGTCGTCGGCCTCCAGCTCGCGCATCAGGCCCGACAGCGACCAGGCGTCCTCCACGAGCTGGCGCGAGGTGCGGCCGTCCTGCATGCCGGCGCGCAGCTCGTCGAGGACGGCGACGAAGTCGCCCACGGCGCGGGCCTGGCGCGCGCCCAGGCCGGGGACCTCCCCGGCCCGCCGCAGCGCCTCGGCAAGGGCGATGCCCTCCTGCTCGGCGAAGCGGTCGATGGCACGCTCGCTGGTCTCGCCGATCCCCCGCCGGGGCACGTTGAGCACGCGGCGCAGGCTCACCGTGTCGAGCGGGTTGACGGTTGCCTTGAGGTAGGCGAGCAGGTCCTTGACCTCACGCCGGTCGTAGAACTTCACCCCGCCGACGACCTTGTAGGGCAGGCCGGCCTTGACGAACACCTCTTCCAGGACCCGGGACTGGGCGTTGGTACGGTAGAACACGACCACCTGCCCGTAGCTGCCCCCCTGGTCGTGGATGCGCTCGACCTCGGCGACGACCCAGGCCGCCTCGTCGTGCTCGTTCTCGGCCTGGTAGCGGACGATCGGGTGCCCCTGGCCGAGCAGGGTCCACAGCTGCTTGGGCTTGCGCTCCAGGTTGTTGGTGATGACCGCGTTGGCCGCCGAGAGGATCGTCTGGGTGGAGCGGTAGTTCTGCTCGAGCAGGATGACCTTGGCCTCGGGGTAGTCGGCCTCGAAGTCGAGGATGTTGCGGATGGTGGCGCCCCGGAACGCGTAGATGCTCTGGTCGCTGTCGCCCACCACGGCCAGGTTGCGGCTCTCGGCGGTGAGCAGCTTGAGCAGCTTGTACTGGGCGACGTTGGTGTCCTGGAACTCGTCGACCAGCACGTAGCGGAACCTCGCCTGGTACTCGGCGAGCACGTCGGGGTGGTCGGTGAACAGCCGCACGGTCTGCATGATGAGGTCGTCGAAGTCGAGCGCGTTGGACTCCTCGAGCCGCCGCTGGTAGAGCCGGTATGCCTCGGCGACCTTCTTGTCGAACCAGGTCATCGCGACGTCGGCGTAGCCGGTGGGGTCGCGCAACTCGTCCTTTGCCGCGCTGACGGCGTGGCGGACGGCCCTGGGGGCCAGGCGCTTGGGGTCGAGGTCGAGCTGCCGGCAGACCGCCGTCATCAGGCGCTCGGCGTCGGCCTCGTCGTAGATCGTGAACGTCGAGGTGTAGCCGAGCCGGGAGCCACTGCGGCGCAGCATGCGGGCGCACGCCGAGTGGAAGGTCGACACCCACATCGCCTTGACCACCGGCCCGACCAGGTGGCGCAGGCGCTCCTGCATCTCCCTGGCCGCCTTGTTGGTGAACGTGATCGCCAGGACGTTGGCCGGGTGGACCCCGCGGTCCTTGATGAGGTGGGCGACCCGGTGGGTGAGCACGCGGGTCTTGCCCGACCCGGCCCCGGCCACGATCAGGGTGGGGCCCTCGGTCGAGAGCACGGCTTGGCGCTGGGCGTCGTTCAGGCCGTCGAGGAGGTCGGGCGAGGCCTGCGAGCCCGGGAACGGGAGCGTGTCCATCGCCCCGAGTATATGGGCACCGTGCCACCGCGGCGGACCCGGGACGGGCGTCATCCGGGCGGGGTCCGGTTGGCCTGGACCGAGGCGCCCGGCAACCGGGAGCACCTGCCAGCCCGCCTCGAGGACGCGCTCGTGCAGCTGGGCTGGGGAAGCGCGGTGGGGAGATGGTGGCCCTCAGGGTAGGCTGGCCGTGCCGGCGGGCATGACCGCCCACCCGGTCAGAAGTTCATGGCCCGTGACCGGGCCACCCCGAAGAATGAAGCTGGCCGAGTCTTCGACGCAGCGGCGATCGCCCACCCGGGCAGAGGCAGATGACGAGGAGCGCGATGGACGGCGACGGTCTCAGGCGGGTCGACGGCCCGCCGGGCCCGCCGCACACCGCGCTCTCCGTACGGGGCCTGCGCAAGGCGTTCGGCAGCAAGGTGGCCGTGGACGGGATCGACCTGGACATTCCGCACGGCTGCTTCTTCGGCCTGGTCGGGCCGAACGGGGCCGGGAAGACCACGACGCTGAGCATGGTGACTGGGCTGCTGCGACCAGACGCCGGGCGGGTGGCGGTGGACGGCGTCGAGGTCTGGCACGACCCGTTCACGGCCAAGCAGCGCATCGGCGTCCTCCCCGAGGACCTGCGCCTGTTCGACCGGCTCACCGGCGACGAGCTGCTCACCTACAACGGCCTGCTGCGCAGCATGCCCCCGGCCACCGTGGCCGAGCGTGCCCGGGAGCTGCTCCACGTGCTCGGCCTGACCGAGGCGGCCGGGACGCTGGTGGCCGACTACAGCCACGGGATGCGCAAGAAGATCGCTCTGGCCTCCGCCCTGCTCCACGCCCCCCGGGTGCTGTTCCTGGACGAGCCCTTCGAGGCGATCGACCCGGTGTCGGCGCGGACGATCCGGGCCCTGCTCGAGCGCTACACCCGCGGCGGTGCCACCGTGGTGTTCTCCAGCCATGTCATGGAGCTGGTCGAACGGCTCTGCGACCGGGTCGGCATCATGCACGAGGGCCGGCTGATCGCCGAGGGCCCGACCGACCAGGTGCGCGGCGGCCGCCCCCTCGAGGACGCCTTCGTGCAGCTCGTCGGCGCCGGCGAGGTCGACACCGAGGAGCTGGGGTGGCTCGGGTCCTCGTCCGCCTGAAGCTCCGGCTGCTCCGCAACGGGCTGCGGGGCAACTGGCAGCAGACCTTCGGGCTGGTCGCCGGGGTCCTGGTCGCCGCGCCGCTCGCCGCCGGTGGCTTCGCCCTGCTCGCCGTGGTCCCGCGCGCCTCGCCGGGGCTGGGTCCCGCCCTGGCCGTGACCGCGTTCGTGGCCGTGTTCCTGGCCTGGACGATCCTGCCGGTGCTGACCTTCGCGGCCGACGCGACCCTGGACCCGAGCCGCCTGGCCCTGCTCCCCCTGCACCCACGGCAGCTCGTCACCGGCCTGTTCGCCGCGTCCTGCATCGGCATCGCGCCCGCGCTCACGCTGGCCGTGCTGGCCGGGGCGGTGGCCGGGTACGCGCCGCTCGGGCCTGGCGCCGTGATCGTGGTCGCCGCCGTGCTGGTCGAGTTCGTGCTCTGCGTGGCGATGGCCCGTGCCCTCACCACCGCCCTGTCGCGCTGGCTGCGCACGCGCAAGGCGCGCGACCTCGCGGTCGTGGTCGTGTCGGTGGGCGCGCTCGCGCTCAACCTCGGCGTGCAGGCGGTCGTGCGCTTCACCAAGCCGGCTGGCACCAGCGAGCTCGCCGACGCCCTGCGGCCGGTCGCGCGGGTCGCCGGCTGGCTGCCGCCCGGGCTCGCGGCCCGGGCTGTGGTCGGTGCCGGCCGGGGCGACCTGGCCACCGCCGCCGGGGAGCTGCTGCTGGCCGCGCTGGCCGCGCTGCTCCTGCTCTGGTGGTGGCACCGGAGCCTGGCCCACGTCCTGACCACTGCCGAGCCGGCTGACCGGCCGCGACGCCGGGCCGCCGTCGGACTGCTCCCCCGGTTCGCCCGACCGGTCCTGCCGGCCGACGCCCGCGGTGCGGTGGCCGCCAAGGAGCTCCGCTACATGGCCAGGCACCCCAGGCTGCGGGTGATCTGGCTGCTGAACTTCCTGTTCGCCTTCGCCATGGTCGCCTTCGCCGCGTTCGTGGAGGAGGTGCGCCGTCCCCAGCTGGTCTTCCTGGCCGTGGCCCTGCTGTACGTGACGACCGCGAACGCGCTCAACCAGTTCGGCTCCGACGGCGCGGCCTGGTGGACGAACCTGGTGGCCGGGAACGACCCCCGCACCGACCTGGTGGGCAAGAACCTCGCCACCGGGATCGGGGGCATGGCGCTGGTCGCGCTGGTCGCCGTGCCCGTTGCCGCGCTCACCGGCGGCTGGCTGTACCTGCCGGTGGTCCTCTGCGTCGCCCTGGGCGTGCTCGGGGTGATGCTCGCGGTGGCCGACTTCGTCTCGGTCCGCTACCCCGTCCCGATGCCGGAGGCGTCCACCAACCTGTGGGCCGCCCAGGGCGTCGGCCAGGGCTGCACCACCGGGCTGGTGCAGATGATGGCCGTGATGGTGCAGGGGACCCTGCTCGCCCCCATCGCCGTCCTGGTCGGGGTCGGTGTCCTGCTGTGGCGGCCCGCCCTGGTCGTCGCCTGCCCGTTCGCGATCGGCTACGGCCTCGCGCTCTGGTGGGCGGGCGTCCGGGCCGGCAGCGAGTGGCTCCGCGACCACCAGCCGGAGTTCCTGGCCGCGCTCAGGTCGACGAGGGCGGCATGAGCCTCCTGTGGGCCCTCCTGGCCGAGGAGCGCCCGCCGCACGAGCTGGCCCGTATCCGCCAGCGGGCCGAGAACCAGTATGTCGGCTATGTCGGCGTCCGCTCCAGGATCATGGACCAGCTCGCCTCGGCCACGGGCCGGCAGGGCCGCTGCTGGTCGCACCCCGCCGCCGCCGGCCCGGCCGAGCTACCCGCCTGAGGCCGGCCGAGCCCGCCGTGGGGTGTGGACCAGTCAGCTCAGGGCCGTATCGTAGGACCACTGCTTCCCGTTCGCGAGGAGCCGACCATCGCCGTCCCCAACCGCATTCTGCTGTACCACTTCACCCACGTCCGGAACCTCGCCGGGGTCGTGAGGGACGGGTTGCTGTGTGATGCGGCAGTGCAACCCGACACGCAGCTGGCGGTGGAGGCCGGCCATCGCGGTGTCAAGGCACGCCGTCGGGACCGGCCTGTCGCCAACCGGGTGCCCGGAGGAGACCCCGTCTACCAACCGGTGGGGCCCGGCGGGGTGGTGGCCGACTACGCCCCCTTCTACTTCGCCTCCAGATCCCCGACGCTCTACAAAGTCTGGCAGGGGGGCGTACCCGAGTATCGGGAGGGCCAAGAGCCGCTCGTCTTCCTCGTCACCGACGTTGCCACCGTGGTCCGCCTGCGACTGCCCTTCGTGTTCAGCGACGGCAATTGCGCGAAGACGGTGACCGCCTTCTTCGACGACCTGACGCACCTCGGCAAAGTGGACTGGGAGCTGATGGGAGGCACCTGGTGGTTCGACACCCCAGAGGATCCGGACCGCATGCGCCGACGGGCGGCCGAGTTCCTCGTGCATCAACGGGTGCCCTGGGAGGCGTTTCTCGGCGTCGCCACTCTGACTCCTGCAACAGCTGACATGGCCCGTGCCGAGTTGGATAGGCTCAGTTGTAGGGCCGCGCACGTCGCCGTGAGACGCGACTGGTACTACTGAGGAGGTCACGATGATCGAGGAAATCAGCGGCGACCTGCTCAAGGCCGACGCCGACGCCCTGGTCAACACCGTCAACACGGTGGGGGTCATGGGCAAGGGTATCGCGCTGCAGTTCAAGCAGGCGTTCCCGGCCAACTACGAGGCGTACCGTCGCGCCTGCCAGCGCGGTGAGGTGGAACTCGGCCGCATGTTCGTGTTCCCAACAGGGCAACTGCGGCCACGCTTCATCATCAACTTCCCGACCAAGCAGCACTGGCGCTCGCGGTCGCGTCTGGCTGACATCGAGGTCGGACTGGCTGACCTGGTGCGCGTGATCCGCGAGCGAGGGATCGCCTCTCTCGCAGTACCCCCGCTAGGCGTGGGCAATGGCGGGCTGCCATGGGTTCAGGTGCGGCCACTGATCCACGAGGCGCTTGGTCACCTGCCCGAAGTCAACGTGTTGTTGTATGCCCCGAGCGGGGCGCCCGCTCCCGAAGAGATGCAGGTGGCAACCAAGCGGCCGACGATGACCCCATCCCGGGCCACGCTGGTGGGAATCCTCGACCGCTACATCGAGCCCGGCTTCGGCGTGTCGGTCCTTGAGATCCAGAAGCTCGTGTACTTCCTGCAGGCCGCCGGGGAACCGCTTCGCCTCGACTTCGCGCCAGCTCGCTACGGACCTTACGCGGAGAGCCTCAACCACGTGCTACAGAACGTGGAAGGCCATTATCTCCGGGGCTATGGCGACCGAAGTCGCCGTGTGGCCGAGGGCCCACCGCTTGAACTGCTGCCCGGCGCCGCCGATGAGGCTCGGGCCTTCTTGGGCGACCACCCGGGAACACGGGACCGTTTGGACCGTGTCGCCGGCCTCATCGAGGGCTTCGACACCCCATATGGGCTGGAGCTGCTAGCGACTGTCCACTGGGTGGCCACACGGCTCGACCCCGCCGCAGCCACGGACCCCGAGGTGACCGTGAAGCGTGTGCAGGCGTGGAGCCCGCGGAAGGGGCGGCTGTTCACCGAGCAGCACATCAAGCTCGCATGGGAGCGGCTGCGGGACCATGGTTGGCTCACACCCGAGCCGCGCGCCGCAGTCGGCTGACGCCGGCTCTCATCCGAGGGGCAGCAGCAGAACCTGCGCCGCGAATACACGCCCCAGCAGGCCGAGGACTTGAAGCTGGCGTACTGGATGAGCACGAACCGGCGGGGCTGAGGCTGTTCAAGGCCTCCTATCAGCGCGCCCAACCGGCCACGCGGCAGTCCGGCACAGCTACGATGCGACAAGGCCGCGCGAGCCCATCTTGACTTCACACCTTGATCGTTCCGCACGGCCGCTCACGCTCCCCGCACCGACGCGCAACCAGCCGCTACCGCCCAGAGGCCGGCCGAGGCACTT
>DASYUT010000207.1 GCA_036000965.1 Actinomycetes bacterium | reverse complement strand
CTAGCCGGAGTTTCCTGGCTGGTTTGATCGAGACTGGTGTTCTCGCAGGTCAGGCGTGGTGTTGATCTAGGTGTGGTGTATTGCCTAACTGGCCGGTGCCCAGCGGTGGAGTTCGAAGATCTCGAACAGCCTCTGTTGGGTGTCGCTCATGTCGGTGATCATGCGGCGGGCTTTGGGGCGGCCGCGGTCGCCGGGGTAGAGCAGCACGGTTTGTTGGATGCCGGCGAGGGCGTCGAGCAGGGCGCGCACCGAGAGCTGGAGGCCGGCGCGGGCGGCTTGCCGGCGCATGAGGTGCGCGGTCATCAGGGCGAGGACGCAGCAGAAGACGTGGACGCGGATGTGCGGGTCGGTGTGGTGGTGCATGGGGCTGAAGGAGACCACCTGGGGGTCTTTGAGCTGGCGGAAGCCGAACTCGGCCTCGGATTGGGACCGGTAGCCGGCGACGATGTCGGGGATGGTCCAGTCGCGGCGGTCGGTGATGAGGACGCGCTTGCCGAAGACGCGGTCTTCCAGCGCGGCGCGGGCGGCTTCGTCGACCCGCCAGTCCAGCCGGATGGCTGGCGGGGCGTCGCCGGTGAGGGTCCAGGTGAGCACGTCGCGCACGTATTGCCTGTTGGCGATCTTGTCGATGGCGGCTTCGAGTTGGGCGCGGGTGCGGCGGGCTCGCCCGCGGGCGAGGGTGTCTTGGATCCCGTCCAGCTCGCGCCCGGCTTTGGCGAGGGCTTGGTCCAGCCCGCGGGACTGGCCAGCGTGCAGCTCGTCGGAGTGGGTGAGCACGCACCGGTGGGCAAGCCCGAGGGCCTGCACGGTCGTCTCGTGGGCGCGCAGTCCTTGAAAGGCGGCGACCAGGCGGTAGTCGGTGCGGGGGATGGCGAGCAGGTCCGGGCAGTCTGAGGGGGGCAGCGAGCCGACGTAGTGCAGCTTCGCGGCGGTGAGCTTGGCGAAGTTCGGCTCGGAGTTCTGCCCGGCGTCGAAGACGACGGTCAGCGCGCCGGGCTGGCCGCCGAGGAGGCGGTGGCGGCGGGACAGTTCGTCGATCACGGCGGGGAACTGGGTGACGTCGGTCTTGTTGCCGGGGTAGGCGTGGGAGACCAGGGGGATGCCGCCGTCGCGG
The DNA here is from genome assembly GCA_036000965.1 of Actinomycetes bacterium. Lineage (NCBI taxonomy): Bacteria > Bacillati > Actinomycetota > Actinomycetes > Actinomycetes bacterium. The sequence continues at coordinate 775 of DASYUT010000207.1, read as the reverse complement.
GTGACGACCAGGCCGAGGCCGACCAGGCGTAGGTCGAACCGTTTCTGCTTTGCCTTGCCGCGCTGGGCCAGCGAGGCGCGCGTGTTGGTCGAGTCGATGAAGGAAGCGAAGTTGGTCATGTCCAGCGCGAGGGAGGAGATGTCCAGGCCGAAGGCGGCGACCGCGCGCAGCGCGATCCGCCGCTCGATCTCGGCCAGCGCCGTGGCGTCCAGTGGGCGGGTGGCGTCCCAGTACCGGCGGCTGTCCAAGGCCGCAGGCCGGATTTTGAGCAGGCGATCCCCGGCCGTGCCGGCCCACCAGTCGGCGAAGGCGCTTTTGGAGCAGGGGTCGACGACCCGGTTCAGGGTGGACAGCGCCAGGTATGTCCCCACCGAGGCGCCCGCGTCGGCTCGCCGGGCGCCGGCGACCTCGTCGACGGTCTCGACGACTCCCAGCTTCTCGATCACGCTCCAGGCCGCGGCGAGGTCCCCGAACGCCAGATGCCTGCTCCGGGTCGGCATGCGGGTCGCCCCGGCCATCGCCGCGGCGATCTCGGCGGCGGTGCCCAGGTAGGTCTGTTCCACGATCCGCGGCTTGCCGTCTACCCGGGCCGAGGTCGCCAGGTAGTAGTACGTGTTTCCCTTGATCGTCTTGCTGATCACCGATGACATGAATTTAGGTAATACACTTGATCAAGGAATTTCAAGCAGCCTCGCGGCGTGTCGCCCCAGGTCAGGTCCGGTGAGCTACCACCGGCCAGGCATCAAGATCGAACTAGCCAGGAAACTGGGGCTAG
>DASYUT010000206.1 GCA_036000965.1 Actinomycetes bacterium | reverse complement strand
AGCAGGTCGGGTTCGTCTTCCAGCTGTACAACCTGCTGCCGACGCTGACGGCCGCGGAGAACATCACGCTGCCGCTGGCGATCGGCGGCCGCAAGCCGGACCAGGCGTGGCTGGACCGCATCGTCGCGACCCTCGGCCTCGGCGACCGGCTCGGCCACCGGCCGGCGCAGCTGTCGGGCGGTGAGCAGCAGCGGGTCGCCTGCGCCCGCGCGCTGGTCACCCGGCCGCAGGTGGTCTTCGCCGACGAGCCCACCGGCAACCTGGACTCCCAATCGCCGTGTTCGGCGCCCTGCTCGGCGTGCTGGTCGGGGCCGCGCTGGGCACGGCCGTGGTCCGCGCCGTGCCCGACGAGTTCGTCTCGGTCCTGTCGCTGCCCTGGAGGTCGACGGCGGTCCTCCTGGTGCTGGCGGTCGTCGTCGGCCTCGCAGCGGCCATCCTCCCCGCGGTCAGGGCGGCACGCACCGACGTGCTGCGGGCGATCGCGTACGAATAGGCAAGAAGCCCCAGGCGGACCCGCCGCACCACAGGGGGGACCCGGCGCACCATGAGCGGATCTGGACCCGCCGCACCACAGGCGGACCCGGCGTACCACAGGCGGACCCGGTGCCGCGCTCGCGGAAGCGGGCCGTCCCGCGGCGGCCCTGCGCGGGCCTGGTCAGGCCTGCTGGCGCGATGGCGAGGGGTCCAGGTGCTCTCCCGGGGCGGGGTCGGGCAGCACGTCGACGGCGCCGAAGCGGCGCTGGCGGCCCTGGTAGTCACGGAGCGCGGCGAACAGCTCCTGGCGGTTGAAGTCGGGCCAGAGCACCGGGGTGAAGTACAGCTCGGCGTAGGCGATCTGCCAGAGCAGGAAGTTGGAGATGCGGCGCTCGTTGGAGGTGCGGACGAGCAGGTCGACGTCTGGCATGTCGGCGGTGTAGAGGCGCTCGGCGATGGCCCGCTCGTCGATCCGGCGCGGACCGCGCCCCTCCCCCACGTCGGCCACGAGCCGCTCCACGGCCCGGGCCAGCTCGTCCCGGCTGCCGTAGTCGAGCGCGACCGCGAGCGTCATGCGGGTGTCGCCCGCGGTCAGCTCCTCCGCCTCCTCGATGCGCCGGCGCACGCGCCTGGGCACGCGGTCGCGGCGGCCGATGAACCGGATCCGCACCTCGCGCTCGTGGAGCTCGTGGGAGCGCCGGACCAGCAGCGACTCGTTGAAGTTCATGAGGAAGCGGACCTCGGACGCGGGCCGGCGCCAGTTCTCGGTGGAGAAGGCGTACACGGTCAGCCAGGACAGGCCGGCGTCGAGCGCGCCCTCGACGGTGTCGAACAGGGCCGCCTCGCCCGCCTCGTGCCCCTTGTTGCGGGGCAGCCCACGGGCCTTGGCCCAGCGGCCGTTGCCGTCCATGACGATCGCGACGTGGTCGGGCACGGCCCGCGGGTCCAGGCCGGGCGGCAGCGCGCGCGGGTGGCGGCTCGGCATCAGCGGGCCACCATCGGGTAGGAGCGCAGGCGCCGGTCCAGGTGGTACTCCACGAAGCTCTTGACCAGGGTGCCGGCCTCGCGCCGGGGCGTCCTGGGCGGCACCGCCGAGGCGGCCCGGTCCATGTCCCCGCCGAGCAGCCAGGCGAGCAGCGGGACCGTGCGCTCGTCGAGGGTGGACTCCGTGCCCGTCCGGCAGCGCTCGCACAGCGCACCGCCGCGGGCGATGGAGAAGCGCTGGTAGGGCCCTTGCCCGCCGCAGCCGGCGCACTCCCCCAGGGCGGGCTGGTAGCCCTCCAGCGCCATCAGCTTGAGCAGGAACGCGTCGAGCACCACTGAGGGGTCACGCGGGGCGCCGTCGAGGGCGCGCAGCGCGCGCAGGAGCAGCAGGTAGACGCGGACGGCCGCCTCGCGCTCCTGGGCGACCTGGTCGACCGCCTCGAGCATGGCGGTCCCGGCGGTGACCCGGTCGTAGTCCTCGCGCAGCGAGCGGAACGGGTTGAGCACCTCCACCTGGGTCACCGTGTCCAGCTCGCCGCGCCCGCGGTACAGCGACAGGTCGACGTGGGAGAACGGCTCGAGGCGGCCGCCGAAGCGGGACTTGGTCTTGCGCACCCCCTTGGCCACGGCGCGGACCTTGCCCTCGCCCTGGGTGAGCAGCACGACGATCCGGTCGGCCTCGCCGAGCTTGAAGGTGCGCAGCACCACGCCCTGCTCGCGGTAGAGGCTCACCGACGCTTCCGGAGGCTCACTGGCGCATCCTCCGCTCCCGCGACGTTCCCGGTGCGCCCCGCCGCGATCATGCGGCCGCCACCCGGCCGAGGAGGGTGGCCGGGTCGGCCACGGCGACCCGCTCGGCCCCGGCGGCGAGCAGGTCGCGCGCTGCGGCGGCGTCCCGGGCGCCGCCGGCCACCACCCCGATGGACATGCGCCGGGGCGGCACCGCCCGGCGGGCGGCCCGTACCTGGGCGGGGGTGGCGGGCGCCTCGGCGGCGGCCGACCCGAACCCGGTCTGGAGCAGGTCGGCGCCTGCCTCGGCGGCCAGCCGGCCGGCGATCACCAGCTCCTCCTCGTTCAGCAGCCCGGCCTGGAGCACGGCGCGGACGTGCACGCCCTCGGCGTGGGCGAGGTAGCAGACGGCGACCAGCTCGCCGGCGAGCGCCCCGGCGTCCCCGCCCCGGAAGCGCCCGGCGTCCACGGCCACCGCGAGGTGGCGGGCGCCGGCGGTGATCGCCCGCCTGGCCTCGTCGAGCTTGGTGTCGCGCACGCTGGCGCCGTAGGGGGCGCCGACCGCGGCGACCACCGCGACCCGGCTGCCGCCGGCCGCAGCGGCCGCCTGGGCGACCGCGTTCGGCCAGACCGCGACGGCGGGCAGGCCCAGCTCGACCGCAACGGCGCAGGCGTCGTCGACCTCGGCCGGGGTGATCCCCGGCCGGAGCAGGACGTGCTCCAGGTTGTCGGCCAGGTCGGTCAGCGCTCGCTCCCGTGCGGATGGTGGCGGTCACAGGGCCACAGTTTGACATCCTTTCCTGCCTGAAGGAGGAACCGCTCCAGCCGCTCCAGCCGCTCCAGCCGCTCCAGCCGCTCCAGCCGCTCCAGCCCCTGGAAGTCGAGGTTGTCGGTGGGCACGACGGTCACGCCGCGCGCTGCGAGCAGCAGCCGCGCATCCTCCTTCGAGCAAAATGGAACGGGACCATCTGGGTCGGGTGGACGGCACGCGGAAGCCGGGTTGCTCGACTTGGCAGAAACGACCTGTGGCCCCGGACGGCGGCTGCGACGTCCTCTCCCGGAAGGTAGCTCACCTGCGCCAATTGAAGTATTGACAGCGTGATCGCATGCCATCCATCCTTGCCTTGCAGATCTCGGGCTGGCGGCAGCGGCTGGTATCCAGCACCGCCGCCCGGATCGGACCGGGGGAGTTGTAGGAGGGGCTTTTCTTTTGGGGCTGGTCGGCCTGACCTTCCCCGCTGCTTTCTTTGCGTTCTGACGCGCATTCCCGCACCGGCTGAGGCTGGAAGGCGGGTTGCCGGCCAGAGCCCGTCCTTAGGGGGGTGGACATGACTGCGCTGGGAGGTCTCCACCAGTGATGCGTTCGATCGTCGGGTCGAGCCTGAAGTTTCGGCTCCTGGTGGTGGCGGTCGCTGCGGCGACGCTGTTCCTCGGTGTCACCCAGCTTCGCAACATGCCGGTGGACACCCTGCCCGAGTTCACCCAGCCGTACGTGGAGATCCAGACCGAGGCCCTCGGTCTCTCCGCGGACGAGGTGGAGCAATTGATCACCGTCCCGCTGGAGGCCGACCTGCTCAACGGCGTGGCGTGGCTTGAGACAATTCGCTCGGAGTCGGTTCCCGGACTGTCGTCGATCGTGCTCGTCTTCGAGCCGGGGACCGACCTGTTCCGTGCACGGCAGTTGGTGGCGGAGCGCCTCACCCAGGCGCATGCGTTGCCGCAGGTGTCGAAGCCGCCCACGATGCTCCAGCCCCTGTCGTCGTCGAGCCGGGTCATGATGATCGGGCTCTCCTCCAAGAACCTGAGCGCGATCGAGCAGTCGGTGCTCACCCGCTGGACGATCAGGCCACGCCTGATGGGCGTGCCCGGCGTGGCGAACGTCGCCATCTGGGGCCAGCGGGAGCGCCAGCTCCAGGTGCAGGTCGACCCGGACAAGCTGCGAGCCCACAAGGTGTCGCTGCTCGAGGTCATCAAGACCACCGGGAACGCCCTGTGGGTGTCGCCACTGACCTTCCTGGACGCATCGACGCCCGGCACCGGAGGGTTCATCGACACCCCCAACCAGCGGCTCGGCGTGCGCCACGTCCTGCCCATCACGACCCCCGCCGACCTGGCCAAGGTCACCATCGAGAAGGGGCGGGCGGGCGGCCGGGGGCTGCGTCTGGGTGACGTGGCCAGCGTGGTGGAGGACCACCAGCCGCTCATCGGTGACGCCAGCGTCAACAACGGTGCCGGCCTCATGCTCGTCGTCGAGAAGTTCCCGGAGGCCAACACGCTCGAAGTCACCCGAGGGGTGGACGCGGCGCTCGAGGCGCTCCGGCCCGGTCTGGCTGGCATGGAGATCGACTCCTCCGTCTACCGCCCGGCGTCCTTCATCGAGACGGCCATGGGCAACCTCGCCCTGCCGCTGCTCCTGGGTTGCGCGCTCCTGCTCCTGGTCCTCGTCGTCTTCCTGTTCAACTGGCGGACCGCGCTGATCAGCCTCGTGGCGATCCTGGTGTCGCTGGCTGCGGCAGTGCTGGTGCTCTACCTGCGTGGGGCGGCACTCAATGCGATGGTCCTGGCGGGACTGGTGCTCGCCGTCGCCATCGTCGTCGACGACGCCATCGTCGGTGTCGAGCACGTCGCGCGGCGCCTCCGCCAGCATCGCCAGGAGGACAGCGACAAGTCGACCGCAGCGGTCATCCTCGAGGCCTCGCTCGAGGTGCGCGGCGCGCTCCTCTACGCGACGCTGATCATCCTTCTCGCCCTCGTGCCGGTCCTCCTCTTGGGCGGCCTGTCCGGCGCGTTCTTCCGGCCGCTCGCCCTCTCCTACGGGCTGGCGGTGCTCGCCTCCATGGTGGTCGCGCTGACCGTCACGCCAGCGCTCAGCGTCCTGCTCCTGTCCAGGCCGCCGGCCGGGCGCCGCGAGTCCCCGCTCGTGGGCCGGCTCCAGGGTCGCTACGACGGGGTCCTCGCGCGCACCGTCAACCGGCCGCGCGCGGTGGTCGCGACCGCCGGCGTCATCGTCCTGCTCGGCCTGGCGGTGCTGCCATGGGCCGGGCGGTCGCAGTCGCTGCTTCCCCCGTTCAAGGAGCGCAACCTGCTGATCCGCTGGGACGGCGCGCCCGGCACCTCCGGTCCGGAGATGACCCGGATCGTGGCCCAGGTCAGCAACGAGCTCCGGTCCACTCCGGGGGTCCGCAACGTCGGCGCCCATGTGGGGCGTGCGGTGATGTCGGACCAGGTGGTCGGGATCAACTCAAGCGAGCTGTGGGTCAGCATCGACCCCGAGGCCAACTACGACAAGACGGTGGCCTCCATCCAGCAGGTGGTCGACGGCTACCCAGGGCTCCAGCACGAGGTGCTGACCTATCTGAAGGACAGGACCAGCGGGGTACTGCCGGTGGCGGGCGAGGCACCGGCGGGGGCAGGCGACGACGCCATCGTCGTGCGCGTCTACGGCCAGGAGCTGGAGGTCCTCCGCAGCAAGGCCGAGGAGGTGCGGCAGGCCATCTCGGGGATCGACGGTGTCGTCGACCCGAAGGTGGAGCAGCCGGTCGAGGAGCCGACGTTGGAGGTCGAGGTCGACCTCGCCGCGGCCGAGCGCTATGGGATCAAGCCAGGCGACGTGCGCCGGGCGGCGACCACGTTGCTGTCAGGGATCGCGGTCGGCAGCTTGTTCGAGGAGCAGAAGGTGTTCGACGTGCAGGTGTGGAGCACGCCCGCGACGCGCACCAGCCTGACCAGTGTTCGCGAGCTCCTGATCGACACGCCCGGCGGCGGGCACGTGCGGCTGGGGGACGTTGCCGAGGTGCGCGTCGCGGCGGCTCCCAACGTCATCCGGCGTGAAGCGGTCTCGCGTCTCGTCGACGTCAGCGCCAACGTGCGGGGCCGTGACCGCGGCGCGGTCGCTGGCGACGTGGACCGTCGCATCAAGCAGCTCAGCTTCCCGCTCGAGTACCACGCGGAGCTGCTCGGCGACTACGCGGACCGGCAGGCCGCCCAGCGGCGCGTCGTCAACTACACGGCAGCCGCCGCCATCGGGATCTTCCTCCTCCTGCAGGCGGCCTTCGGCAGCTGGCGCCTGGCGGCGGTGGTCTTCTTGACCCTGCCCGTGGCGCTGGTGGGCGGCGTGCTGGCGGCACTCGCGGGCGGCGGCATCATGTCGCTCGGTGCGCTCGCCGGGTTCTTCACGGTCCTGGGGATCGCAGTGCGCAACGGCGTCCTGCTGGTCAGCCACTACCGCCGTCTCGAGCGTGACGAAGGCGAGACCTTCGGCCCCGAGCTCGTCGTGCGCGGGGCACGGGAACGGCTCGCGCCGGTCCTGACGACCGTGTTCGCAACCGGGCTGGCCCTGGTGCCCCTGGTGGTGCTCGACAACCCCGGTCACGAGATCGTGCACCCGATGGCCGTGGTCGTCCTGGGTGGCCTGGTCACCTCGGCGCTGCTCAACCTGTTCATCGTGCCCGCCCTCTACCTGCGGTTCGGGGCTCGTCGCCCCGAACCGGAACCTGTCAGCGGGCCCCAGGTCGACCTGGTTATGGCCAAGGTGAACGCATAAGGGGGAAGCTCGGTGCGACACGGTAACCGATGGATGATCGTGCTCCTGCTCATCGCCTGTCTCCAACTCGCGGCGTGCACGCAGAAGGCGGCAGAAGGGGCAAGCAAGAGCAAGATCGAACCCGCCAAGGTCGAGCACAACGAGGCGACGGGTCTCGGCCGCATCACGCTGACCGCGCAGGCGGCCAAGCGGCTCGGTATCCAGACGGCCGAGGTCGGTGACGCGAACGTCGGCGGGAAGCAGCGAAAGGTCATCCCCTACGCCGCGGTGATCTACGACCCGAAGGGCGCCGCCTGGGCCTACACGAACCCCGAGCCCCTCGTGTTCGTCCGGCACTCCATCAGCATCGACCAGATCAACGGGAACCAGGCGGTCCTCTCGGCCGGCCCACCCTCTGGCACCGCGGTCGTGACCGTCGGCGCCGCCGAGTTGTTCGGCACCGAGGTCGGCATCGGTGGCGGACACTGACTGAAGGACGTTCTCAGCCATGATGCGATGGATCGTTGGGTCGAGCCTGAAGTTCCGCTTCCTCGTGGTCGCGGTCGCCGCGGCGATGATGTTCTTCGGCGTCGGGCAACTGGCACAGATGCCGGTGGACGTCTTCCCCGAGTTCGCACCGCCACGGGTGGAGATCCAGACCCCCTGCCTCGGGCTCTCCTCGTCCGAGGTGGAGGCCCTGGTCACCGTGCCGCTCGAGGAGGCGCTCAGCGGGGTGGAGGGGCTTGACGTGATGCGCTCCAAGTCGGTCCCCCAGCTGTCGTCCATCGTCCTCATCTTCGAGACCGGGACCGACCTGCTGCGGGCGCGCCAGTTGGTGCAGGAGCGCGTCGCAACGGTGACGCCGACCTTGCCGACCTGGGCGGCGCCGCCGTTCATGATGCAACCCCTCTCGGCGACCAGCCGGGTCATGAAGATCGGGCTCTCCTCCAAGAGCGTGTCGCTGATCGACATGTCGGCGATCTCCTACTGGACGATCAGGAACCGCCTGCTGCGCGTGCCAGGCGTGGCGAACATCGCGATCTGGGGCGAGCGGATCAAGCAGATGCACGTGCAGGTTGAACCGGAACGGTTGCAGGCCAGCGGCGTTTCGCTCGACCAGGTCATGGAGGGCACCGCGGACGCCCTGGACGCGGGGATCCTGCGGTTCTCCGACGGGGCGATGATCGGCACCGGGGGGTTCATCGAGACCCCCAACCAGCGGCTCGGGGTCCGCCACGTCCTGCCCATCGTGACCCCGGACGACCTGGCCAAGGTGACGCTCGAGCGAAAGAACGGCAAGCCGCTGCGCATCGGCGACGTAGCCAACGTGGTGGAAGGCCACCAACCGTTGGCCGGTGACGCCGTCATCAACGACGGCCCTGGGCTCATGCTCATCGTCGAGAAGTTCCCCGGCGCCAACACCCTGCAGGTGACGCAAGGCGTGGAGGCGGCGCTCGACGCGCTGCGGCCCGGCCTTTCCGGGATGGAGATCGACACCACCATCTTCCGGCCGGCGACCTTCATCGACATGGCGATCCACAACCTCACCAGGGCGCTGCTGCTCGGCTGCCTGCTGGTGGTGCTGGTCCTCGGCGCCTTCCTCTTCGAGTGGCGCACCGCGCTGATCAGCCTGGTGGCGATCCCGCTGTCGCTGGTGGCGGCGGTGATCGTGCTCTACCTGCGCGGCACCACGATCAACACGATGGTGCTGGCGGGGCTGGTGATCGCCGTCGGGGTCGTGGTCGACGACGCCATCATCGACGTCGAGAACATCCTGCGGCGCCTGCGCCAGCATCGCCGGGAAGGGACCGGCAGGTCCACCGCGTCGGTCGTGCTCGAGGCCTCGCTCGAGGTGCGCAGCCCCATCATCTACGCGACGCTGATCGCCGTGGTGGCGGTCATGCCGATCTTCTTCCTGCAGGGCCTGTCCGGCGCGTTCTTCCGGCCGCTCGTCTTCTCGTACGGGCTGGCGGTGCTGGCTTCGCTGGTGATCGCGCTGACCGTGACGCCGGCGATGAGCCTCATCCTGCTGCGGAGCGCGCCGCTCGACCGCCGCGACCCCCCGCTGTACCGCGTGCTCCAGCGCGGCTATCACGCGGTCCTGGCGCGGCTCATCCACCGGCCGCTCTCGGCGTTCGCCACCGTCGCGGTCATCGCGTTGCTCGGCCTCATGGTCTACCCGATGCTCGGGCAGTCGCTGCTTCCTTCGTTCAAGGAGCGGGACTTCCTGATGCACTGGGTGACCAAGCCCGACACCTCCCATCCGGAGATGACCCGGATCACCACGGCGGCCAGTCGCGAGCTGCGGTCCATCCCAGGGGTGCGCAACTTCGGCGCCCACATCGGCCAGGCCCTGCTGGCCGACGAAGTGGTCGGCGTGAACTTCGGCGAGAACTGGATCAGCGTCGATCCCAAGGTCGACTACGACCAGACGGTGGCCTCCATCCAGAAGGTGGTCGACGGCTACCCGGGGCTCCAGCGCGACGTGCAGACCTACTTGAAGGAGCGGATCAGGGAGGTGCTGGCGGGAACGAGCGACGCCATCGTCGTGCGCATCTACGGCCAGGACCTGGCGACCCTCCGCAGCAAGGCGAAGGAGGCGGAGGCAGCCCTCTCGAAGATCGGCGGCATCGTCGATCTGCACGTGTCGCTCCAAGCCGACGTGCCACAGGTCGACGTCAAGGTCGACCTCGCCAAGGCCGAACGCTACGGGCTCAAGCCAGGCGACGTGCGCCGGGCGGCGGCCACCTGGGTGGCGAGCGAAGAGGTCGGTGACATCTTCCGGGACGGCAAGGCCTACGACGTGCACGTGTGGAGCACGCCCAGCGCACGCAACAGCCTGAACGACATCCGCGCGCTGCTGATCGACACGCCAGGCGGCGGGCACGTGCGGCTCGGGGACGTGGCCCAGGTGCAGATCAAGCCGACCCCGAACCTCATCGAACGCGAGAACCTCGCCCGCCGCATCGACGTCGACGCCAACGTGCAGGGACGGGACCTCGGCTCCGTGGTGGCCGACGTCAAGCGCACCATCGACGGAATCCAGTTCCCGCGCGAGTTCCACGCGGAGCTGCTCGGGGAGTACGCGGAGCGGCAGGCCGCCCAGCGGCGCATCTTCGCCTTCGGGGGTGCCGCCGCGATCGGGATCTTCCTGCTGTTGCAGGCGGCGTTCGGGGGAAGCTGGCGCCTGGCCACGCTCCTCTTCCTGACCCTGCCGATGGCGCTGGTGGGCGGGGTACTGGCGGCGTACACAGCTGGCGGCATCATCTCGCTCGGCTCGCTCATCGGGTTCTTCACGGTGCTCGGGATCGCGGCGCGCAACGGCATCATGCTGATCAACCACTGCCAGCATCTCGAACGGGAGGAAGGCGAGACCTTCGGGCCTGGGCTCGTCCTGCGCGGGGCACGCGAGCGGCTCGCGCCGATCCTGATGACCGCGCTGGCGACCGGGCTGGCCCTGGTGCCCCTGGTGGTGCTGGGCGACATCCCCGGTCACGAGGTCGAGCACCCGATGGCCGTGGTCATCCTCGGTGGCCTGGTCACCTCGACCCTGCTCAACCTGTTCATCGTCCCGATCCTGTACCTGCGGTTCGCCAAGTCCAGGAGGTCCCGCCAGAGCGCCGGCGGAGGCCCGGGCGCGCCGTCAGTGGCAGGTGCCTGACCTGCGTCGCTGAACCCGCTCCGGCTCGCCGGCACGAAGCGCCAGTCATAGCTTCGGTCGGCGAGCCGGAGCGTGAGTACGCCGAACGTCGTGCTGCTGCGGGCCTCGCTGCCGGGCAGCGGGTCGGCGCGTGGCGATGGTGCCGTCCGGCGCCCGAGGGCACCGGTGCACCTCCTGGAAGGGGGGCAGCGGGTGGCGGCGCCGGGGGTTGCCGCCACCCGCTGTGCCGTGGGCCGGCTGGTCTTCGCGATCAGCTGTTCTTGGCGCCGTCGTCGTCGTTGGGGCCGTCGTCGTCGGTTTCCCGGCCGACGACCTTGAAGTCCTTGTCGAGGTTGACCTCGACCTGGCGGCCGTCCTTGAAACGAATCTCCACACCGAAGGCGGCGCCGTCGTCGCCGGCTTCGGTCCCGGTGACCGCGCCGCCGCCGGTGCTGGCGAGCGCTGCAGCGACCGCCCTGTCGAGGTTCGCTCCGGTGAGCGGCTTGTCGTCCTGGGCGCTCAGGGGGGGCAGCGCGAACCCGGTGCCGGTGCCGATCAGGGCGACGGTGAGCGCCCCGCCAGCGAGCCACTTGGTCTTGGTCATGCGCCGCATCGACGCGCTCCTCTCGGTGCCTGTCGCTGCTCGGGCCGTGCCAGGATTCGCGCAGCCTCACTGGCTGCGTGGTCAGCATGCCGAGCGGCACCTGAGCGGAGGCTGAACGCACCTGAAGTCCCTTTCAGGCGAGTGTGACCCGGTTCACTTGCCCGGCGCGGCGCCGTTGCCACCACGTGGGAGGGTGACCCGGTTCACTTGCCCGGCGCGGCGCCGTTGCCGCCACGTGGGAGGGTGACCTCGATCCGGGCGCCACCCAGAGGGCTGCCGGCGACGGCGAGCGTGCCGCCGTGGGCGGCGACCAGCTCGGCCACGATGGCCAGGCCGAGCCCGCTGCCACCGGCGTCGCGGGCCCGGGCGTCATCGAGGCGGACGAAGCGCTCGAGGACCCGCTCGCGGTCGGCCTCGGGGACCCCCGGCCCGTCGTCGTCCACCGCCAGCACCACCACGCTGTCGCGCTCGGCGAGCGCGAACGAGATGCGGCCGCGGGCGTGGCGGGCGGCGTTGTCGCCGAGGTTGCGGAGCACCCGGCGCAGCCCGCCGGCGTCTCCGTCGACCCGGCCGGCCGACACCGCGGTGGTGTCGACCCGCACCCCGTTGGCGTCCCGCAGCCGGCGGGCCTCGTTGAACACCAGGTCGTCCAGGTCGACGAGGCGTCGGCGCAGCCCCAGGGTGTGCTCGTCGGCTCGGGCCAGCAGCAGCAGGTCCTCCACCAGCCGCTGCACCCGGAGGTCCTCGGCCAGCACCGTCTCGGCCAGCTCGACGGTGGTGGTGCGGTCGGGGTGGGCCAGGGCGACCTCGGCGTGCTGGCGGATGGAGGCGACCGGTGAGCGCAGCTCGTGGGAGGCGTCGGACACGAAGCGCCGCTGGCGGACCTGGGCGCGCTCGAGCCGGTCGAGCATCCGGTTCATCGTCTTGGCCAGCCGGGCGATCTCGTCGTCGCCCGGCGGGTCGGGGACCCGGCGGTGCAGCTCGGCGGCGGAGATCGCGTCGACCTCGCCGCGGATCGCCTCGACCGGCGCCAGCGCCCGGCCCACCACCCTCCACGTGGTCACACCGACCAGCAGCAGCAGCAGCGGCAGCCCGACCGCCAGCATGCCGGTGACGATCCGGGCCGACTGGGCCACCGTCTCGACGTTGCGGGCCACCACGACGGTGAAGCGGCCGTCGCCGGTGTCGGCGGCGGTGGCCACGGCCAGGAACTCGTCGTCGTTGTCGATCGGCACCTCGACCGGGGCCGACTCCCCAGGGCGCAGCCGGGCCACCGCAGGCAGCCCCTTGACGTTGGGGCTCGACATGACCACCCTGCCGTCCCGGTCCAGCACCTGGATCATCAGGTCCTCGTCGTCGTCGACCGCGAGCTTCTGTGGCTCGGCCCCCGACGCGAGCACCGCTGCCACGTCCATGGCCCGCAGCCGGGCCGCGGCCGCCACCTGGCGGGTGAGCGCGTCCCGCAGCACCGTCACCATCAGCACCCCACCCACGGCCATGGCCACCCCGACGACCATCACGGCGGCCACGGTCGTGCGCACCCGCACCGTCCCGGTCCGGGCAGGCCAGGACCGCCGCCGCTCAGCCACCCTGCGCCGCCAAGCGGTACCCGGCCCCCCGGAGCGTCTGGATCGAGTCCCGGTCGAACGGCCGGTCGAGCTTGTTGCGGAGATGCCGCACGTAGACCTCGACGATGTTCGGGTCGCCCTCGAAGTCGTAGCCCCAGACGTGCTCGAGGATCTCCCGCTTCGACACGACCTCGCCCCGGCGGCGCAACAGGAACTCCAGCAGCGCGAGCTCCCGGGTGGTCAGCTCCACCTCGGCCTCGCCTCGCCACGCCCGTCTGGCCGCCGGATCAAGCCGCAGGTCGCCCGCCTCGAGCACCACTGGCCGCTCACGAGCGCCCCGCCGCAGCAGCGCCCGCAGCCGGGCCAGGAGCACCGCGTAGGAGAAGGGCTTGGTCAGGTAGTCGTCGGCCCCGGTGTCGAGCGCCTCGACCTCGTCCCACTCCCCGTCCTTGGCGGTGAGCATCAGGATCGGCGTCCAGACCCCTTCCTCCCGCAAGGTGGCGCAGACCTTGTAGCCGTTGACCCCGGGCAGCATGATGTCCAGCACGATCGCGTCGTACGGGTTCTCCCGGGCCATCCACAACCCGTCGGTGCCGTCCAGGGCCACGTCCACGGCGAACCCCTCGGCCTCGAGCCCGTTGCGGAGCCCGGCCGCGAGCCGCTTCTCGTCCTCGACCACCAGCACCCGCATCGTGCTCTCCTCCGCCAGCCACACGACGGATCCTGCCCCGCTGGGGCTGAAGTGTCGCTGAACGAGCCCTGAACGTCACGGGCCACGGTACCGTCCAGTTCACCAGGCCCGAGCGGTCAGGTGTTGCGGGCCGGCGCATCGACGGGCCACCGATCCATGACCCGACCGTCCCGCACGACCGTCAGGGACCTGGCCAGGTTGACCACCGGGCAGACGTGATTGGGGACAACGCCCACGATCTCCCCGACCGCCGGTCGGGCGGCACCGTCGGACACCTCGCACGCGGCATGATGGTCGTACAGCCGCGCCACCAGCGCGCCGGGGAAGCGCGGGATGTAGCCATGCCCGGGGAGCCAGTCCGGCCGGTCCTTGGAGAGCGTCTTGGCCCCCGCGTCGATCACGAACTGCCCGTCCACCGCCGTGCTGACCACGGTCGAGGCCACGATCAGCGCCACGCCGTCGGGAGCGCAGCTGCCGAGCACGCTCTGCTGCCAGTCGCCGAAGACGTAGGTTCCCGGCCGCTCCTCGGTCACGCAGCCCATGGCGGAGCGCAGCGCGGTCGGCGTGGAGCCGGCGCTGCGGGTCGCGATCTCGAACCCGTCGTCGGCGAGCGCGTCGCCGACCACCCGGAGCAGCTCGACCTCGTCCCGGGCGGCCTTCTCGGCCGCGCCCGGCCCATACCCGTGCCCACCGTGGGTGAACACGCCGGACACCTGGAGGCCGGCCTTCCGGCATGCGCGCGCCACGACGACGGCGTCGTCGGGCCCGCCCACGCCTGAGCGGCGAAGCCCCGAGTCGACCTCGACGAGGACGGAGAGCCGCGCACGACTTCCCCGCACCGCCTCGCCGAGCACCCCGGCCGCGACCTCGTCGTCGATCCCGACCGAGAGGCGGCCCAGCTCGTGCAGGCGCCGGACCCGTGCCGCCTTGGCGCCTCCCGCCCACACCGGATAGGCCACGAACACGTCCGTGATCCCCGCGGCCACCAGGACCTCCGCCTCCGCGAGGGTGGCGCAGGTCACGCCCACGGCCCCCGCCTCTAGCTGCAGCCGCGCGATGCGGAGGCTCTTGTGGGTCTTGAAGTGGGGACGGAGGTCCACCCCGCGCCTGGCCATCTCCTTGGCGATCCTGGCGATGTTGGACTCCACGACGTCCAGGTCGACGACCAGGTCGGGCGTGTCGGTCCCGCCCGGGATGCCGATCGGAGGGGTCCAAGATGCGGTCATGGTCGGACGGTAGCTGCTCGCGCCGCCGGCGTCCACGCCTCTCAGCTGAGGTTGCCGAGTTGCTGCCTGCGGCGCAGGCTCGGGCCAGCATCACGCGGGCGCCGTGGTCTGGGAGGTGGCGAGGGGATGGACGTTCGACTGATAGCCGACGGCGGCGTCGAGCAACATCCCGTCGAGGAGCTCGAGACGCTGATCGCCCTCCAGGAGGGGCTCGTGTGGGTGGACATCCCCACCTGCGACCAGGAGGCCGTCCGCGTGCTCTCGGAGGTGTTCGGCTTCCATCCCCTGGCCGTGCGGGACTGTGTCGAGCGCAACCACATCCCCAAGGTCCACGCCTACTCCGACCATGTGTTCGTCGTCCTGCACGCCCCCGAGCGCGGCAAGGGCGGCCACGTCCACTACCTCGAGCTCGACCAGTTCGTAGGACCCGGGTTCGTCGTGACCGTCCACGGGCCACTCGACTCGGCGCTCGACCCTGACGTCGCCCTCCGCGACACCCGCGCGGTGCTCAAGCGGATCGAGGCGGGGCGCATGTGCCCCGCCTCGTCGTTCGAGCTGTCCTACGCGATCGTCTCGGCCATGGCCCGTCACCAGGAGGGCTTCGTGGCGACCCTTGCCCGGGAGACCGGACTCCTCGAGCAGCAAGTGATGGGCGGTGACATCGGCAATCCCGAGGAATTCCTCGAGGAGCTGTTCCGCGCCCGGCACGAGCTGCTCGTGGTCCGCACCATGGCCGCGCAGAGCCGCGAGATCTACGGGCGGATGGCCACCCTCGCCCGCTTCGTCCCCGGCCAGTCCCAGCCGCAGGTGGCAGACATCGTGGACCAGTTCGAGCGGGTGGGTGCCCTGGCCGACGGCCAGAAGGAGTTCCTCCAGGGGGTGATCGAGTTCTACCGGACCCGGACCGAGACGAAGATGACCATCGCCGCGGAACGGCTGGCTGTCATCGCGGCGGTCACGCTGCCGATCACCGCCCTGTCGTCCATCTATGGGATGAACGTGATCGCCAACGCCCGGACCGACTTCGTGCACCTGGCGGTGGTGCTGGTGGTCATGGCGGCCATGTCAGCGGCGCTGCTGCGGTGGGCGAGGCGGCAGGGCTGGTGGTAGCCGGTCGCTGAAGCACCTGCCAGGCGCGCGGGCGGAAGGGAGCAGCCCTCCGGTGCCCCTTCCGCCCGCTTGGCCTGCGGCTACGGAGTCGGGTCGGCGTAGGTCCCGCCGAAGATGTCGGAGTTGCCGAACGTCCCTTCGCACACCTGCTGCACGGGTGGGGCGACGGCATGCGGCTCCTGGGTCTTCAGCAGGTGGTGGACGGCCTCCTCCTCGCCCCGCGGCTCCTCCGGTTCAGCCACTGGTCCGCCGGCCACCAGCGCCTCGTTGTGCAGCGCCAGGCGGTAGGCGTCGATGGCCGGGCAGTCGGCGGCCCGCCGGGCGTCGTTCCAGACGGCGGCCCCGTACGTGCGGGTGGCCGCGGCGTAGACATAGTCGCCGAGGAACTCCGCCGCCAGGTTGTTCTGGCTGCTGCCCCTGGGATCGCCGCCGGGGCTCCGGTGGACCTGGGTGAAGGCTCCCACGGTGCCGTTGGCCGCGACGTCCGCATGCTTGACCACCCCGACGAGGTTCCGGGGCGACGTGGTGTCGTTGCGGAACGGTGTGGTAAATGCGTTGTACACGACCCAGGCGTCGGTTCCGTTCGGCGAGATCGCCGGCGCGGCATAGTACCCGCGGTCCCCGGCCGTCTCGATCCTGGTCGGGCCGGTCCACGTGGCGCCCCCGTTGCTGGAGGAGGCGAACATCACGTGCTCGTTGTTGAGGCCGTCACGGCCGTCCGCCCAGGCGTCGACGATCTGGTTGGTGGCGTCGGCGCCGGTCGGGGCGCCGTTGGCGATGTCCACGCTCGGAGAGGGCCCGAGGTCGTCGCGGGCACCGCCGATCCCGTCCTCGACGCACCGGCCGATCGACGGCTCGAACGCGTTGCAGAGGTCGGTCGCCGGGAGGATCGGCCGCGCCTGGGTCCAGTGGCGACCGCCGTCGAAGGACTTGCTCATGATCTGGACGCCGCTGCCGGGGAGCCCGGAGCCGAACTGGTAGGCGAACACGTACGCCACGCCGTGGCTGTCGGTCCGGATCGTGCAGCCCGACCGACCGAAGCCCCTCGGGGTGACAGGGTTGTTCGTGGCCGGCGTGACCTGGTGGTTGGTCCAGCTGTCACCGCCGTCGGTCGACGTCGCCACCACCAGCGGCTGAGACGTGCCCGGCACGCCCCGGAAGGCCCCGTAGCAGGCATAGGCGTGCCCGAAGAACGGGCTCGACGAGGCGTTGTCGGCCCACACCTGCTCCTTGTCGGCGAACAGCGCCGAGTTCTGCTTGCTCACGATGACCGGCGCCTGCCAGTTGGCCTGGTTGGACACGATGGCCTGGGTCAGCCCGGTGGAGGCCGGCCCGTCGATCCGCGACACCGCGATCGCCTCGAACCCCCTGACCCCCTGCCGGCCCGGGAAGTTCGACGTCAGGTTCGCGTAGTACAGGCGAGACCCGTTCGCCCACGAGAAGCTGCCGTTCCTGTACACCGGACCGAACGCCACCGCTGGGTCGCCGTCGGAGACCAGGCCCGCCTCGAAGTAGCCGGGCAGCGTGCCGATCGGACCGACCTGGGGCTGGCAGGGCGGGTCGTTGTCGCCCGGCGCGCCCACGCAGTTGCGGGCGCTCCAGCCGGTGTAGGTGGGCTGGAACCACGAGTCGCCGCTGTTGAACGAGAAGGAGACGCCTGACCCGCCGACGCCGTCGGTGAACGGACAGGTGTTGTCGGTACCGGCGTTGCAGGCCTCCATGTCGATGTTGTCGTTCGCGCCTGCCACCAGGACGGTGGGGTGGTTGGCGTCGATCGCCACGGCCGGCTCGTTCTGCTTGTTCTGCGAGAACGGCGACGGTGGACTGCCCACGGTGACCAGCGTGTCGGCGTTGAACGCGACGGCGCTACCCGCCGGCGCGGCGACCAGGGACACCACCGCGACGATGAGCAACACCCGCAACGGCTTCCGCATGCGTTCTCCCTTCGGTCCGGAGGCGAGCAACCCGGTCCGGTGTGCGGGCTGTCAGCACGTCGCCCCCGTTCTCTACCTCTACATGAGCCGTTCAGCAGGGCTTCGGCGTTACAGGTGGTCCAGGAGGGGCTTCCGCGTCACAGGATGTCACAGGATGTCACAGGATGAACGCCCGCCGCGGCTGCCGCCCGGTCGCCGCTACCGAGGTCACGCCGTGCGTATTGACACTGCTTCTCCCCTTGGGCACGGTATGCGAGCTATCCATACCTGACCTGCGCTTTGGCAGGTAGGCAGGCTGCGGGGAGGTCACCGGGATGAAGCGCACAAGGCTGTGGGCTGGGCACTGGTACCAGTGCTCGTGCTCGGTGTGGTGACGGCACTCGGGGGGAACGTCGCCCCCGCACAGGCGGATGGGGTTACGCGGCAGATCGCGAGCGGGGGGACGACCACGTTCCGGGAGACTCCCACCGGCAGCGACGCGATCCAGTTCCCCGAGTTCGTCGGCGAGCCGCGTAAGGAGGAGGCGACGGCCGTCGACCGCAGCCTGTCGCAGGGTCTCCGCGGCAGCGGCAGCGCGGTGCCCAGCGCCAAGGTCAAGTCGAGCCCGCAGCTGGTCAGGAGCTTCGACGGGCTCATCCACCGTGACCAGCGGCTGGCCAACAACGGTAACCAGTTCTCGGTCGAGCCGCCCGACCAGGGGCTCTGCGCCGGCAACGGCTTCGTGCTGGAGTCGGTCAACGACGTCCTGCGGGTCTACGACCGCTCCGGGAACGCGCGGACCGGCGTCGTCGACCTCAACACGTTCTACGGCTACCCGCCCGCGATCAACCGCACCACCGGGACCTTCGGCCCCTTCGTCACCGACCCGAGCTGCCACTTCGACCCTGACACGCAGCGCTGGTTCAACGTCGTGCTGACCCTCGAGGTCGTCCCCGCCAACGGGGCGTTCACGGGCCCGAACCACATCGACATCGCCGTGTCCAAGACCGCCGACCCGACCGGCGCCTGGACGATCTACCGCCTCCCCGTCCAGAACGACGGCACGCAGGGCACGCCCAACCACCACTGCGCGGGCGGCCCCTGCATCGGCGACTTCCCGCACATCGGCGCCGACCGCCACGGCTTCTTCGTCACCACCAACGAGTACCCGTTCTTCGCGGACGGATTCCACGCCGCCCAGGTCTACGCGTTCTCCAAGGCCGCGCTGGCGGCGGGCGCGCCGACCGTCACCGTGACCCAGTTCGACACGGTCGGGGCGGTCGCCGGCAACCCGGGCTTCACGGTGTGGCCGGCGATCACACCGGCCGGCGCCTACGCCGACGACCTCGGCGGCACCGAGTACTTCCTCAGCTCGATGGCGGCGGAGGAGGCCAACGGCACCGGCACCGACAACCGAATCGCGCTCTGGGCGCTGTCCAACACGTCGTCACTGAACACCGCCACCCCTGCGGTCACGCTGCGGAACGCGATCACCCCGGTCGGCACCTACGGGGTCCCGCCAAAGGCCGACCAGAAGCCCGGCAACATCCCGCTGGGCGAGTGCATCAACGACAGCACCACGCCGACCCCGGCCGGGCCGGGCTGCTGGCGGCTGCTGTTCGCCAACGAGCCCGCGCACGACGAGGTCGAGTCGCGCCTGGACGCCAGCGACAGCCGCATGCAGCAGGTGATGTTCGCCAACGGCAAGGTCTGGGGAGCGCTCGGCACGGCCGTCAACGTCGGCGGCGCGGACAAGGCCGGGGTCGCCTTCTACGTGGTCCGGCCGCAGATCGACGCCTCGCACCTGTCGGGCCGCATCATCAAGCAGGGCCAGTTCGGGGTGGCCGACAACCACCTGACCTACCCGGCGGTCGGGGTCACCGCGAGCGGCCGCGGCGTGATCGCCTTCACGCTGGTCGGCGCGGACCACTACCCGAGCGCGGCCTACGCGAGCCTCGACAGCACCGCGGGTACTGGTCCCGTCCAGGTCGCCAGGGAGGGCCTCGGGCCGTCGGACGGCTTCACCAGCTACAAGTCGTTCGTCGGCGCTCCGCCGCGGACCCGCTGGGGCGACTACGGCGCGGCCGCCGTGGACGGCAGCTCCATCTGGATCGGCTCCGAGTACATCGGGCAGACCTGCACGCTCGCGCAGTGGCTGGCGGCGCCGATCGGGAGCTGCGGCGCGACCCGCACCGCGCTCGCCAACTGGTACACCCGCATCAGCCTGATCAAGCCATAAGGCGCGCGCTGCGGGGCCGTCTCCCCTGCTCGGCGACGGCCCCGCAGCCACCACCCCGGCAGCCACCGCGCCCGTCCTGCCGACTGGCCCGTGGCCGGCCGGCGAGCCCACATTCTTCCAAGGTGGGCTGTCCCCGGAGCCTACTCCGCCGGTGGCGTGTGACCGTACACGTTCTTGCTGATCGCGTAGGCGCGCTGCTCGAGCTTCAGCGCGTCCCTGCGGACCTCCGCCAAGGCCGCCGGGCTGAGCTGCACGACCTTGACCAGCACCAGGGTCTCCTGTTCTTCGTCACGCCCCGCCCAGCCGACCCGCACATTGCCCACCCCGCGCGCGTAGTACTTGAGCTGGTGGGCGTCCGGCTCGTCCCGGGTGTTCTCGTCGGTCACCAGCACGCCCTCGTAGCAGCCGGCGGGCACACAGGTCTTCTGGCCCGTCTTGGACACCCTCGCGCGGTCCGTCCAGTTGACCTTGGGCCCAAACCCCTGCGAGTAGCCAGACGTCCGCACCCGCGGGTCTGCCCGCATGGCGATCCCCGGCTTCGCACCTTCCCGACCGGCGATCCAGGCTGGCGCGGCGGCGAGCTTCCCCTCCTCGTACTCCTCAGGGTACTGGCCCAGGTGCCAGACATTCCCGTCGTTGTCCTGGGCGAAGAAGGCGAGCTCGGCCTCCACCAGCCGGCCTTCGGTGTAGTCCCTGTCCCAGACGACGACGTTGCGCACGCCGTCGACCACCTTGGTGAGGTCGGTGACGGTGAACACCACGCGATGGCGGACGCGCTTGCCGTCCGCCTTGGTTTCCCCGTCGTAGACGAGCTGCTTCCCGGGCTTCAGGGGGAACCATTGGTTGTCGATGTTGGTCGAACGGTCGAAATTGTTGCGGTTGAAGTCCTTCTCGGTCGCTTGTTTCGCGGCCTGCGACGGTGGCTGCGTCGTCGCGGTGGAAGGCGTCGAAGACTGGGCCTGCGTGCTCGCTGTTGTCTCGGGCGCCCGCGCCGGACTGGCGCTACCGGCCGACCCGCACGCACCGAGCAGGAGCGGCAACGTCGTCACCGCAGCCGCCGCAGCCGTCGTGAAGCCGATGCGAAGACGTGGCATCTCTGCTCCCCCTGCCCGAACTCAGCCGAGTGCTACCCCAGCTGCTCGGGCGCATAGGTGTTCCCATTGCATAGGTGTTCCCATTGCACCGGTGGGCTTGTCGGCACCCTCCTCCGGTCGCCAGAACCCGCCCAGGAACGCCGTGACCATTTCTTGAGCACATCAGACCAGCAGCATTTGGGGTTTTCGCGGAGCCGCAATGACTGCCGGTAGCCGCTCAATGGTGGTTGTAACTATGCGCTCCGAGGAGTCGCCGAGTCAATGGTTTTGACCCCCGGGCAAGCGGGGTGACGGGCCCGCTGTCGACCCCGACCAGGCCAGTGAGGAGTGAAGCCTGGAGGACCTTCGCCGGACGACCTACGACCCTCGCTCCAACCGCCGATCAGGTGCCGTTCAGGTGCCGCCGGGTACGATCCCGTCACCATGACCGCCGCTACCTCCCACAGCATCGCCGGACCACGGCGAGACGAAGGCAAAGAGGCACTGACCCCATACCGCGCCAAAGTCCGCGCCCTGGCCCTCGCGGCTGTCGCTGGTCTGGTCGTGGCATCCTGCGGCACCGGCCCGAGGACGGCGGCCGCCGGGGCCACCGGGGCCACCGGGGCCACCGGGGCCACCGGGGCCGCGGCGCCGGCCCGGTCGGACCCGTCGGCGACCGGCGCGGCCGACCCGCTGGCGGCCGACCCGCTGCCCGGCATGCCGGCGGCGCTCGACCCCCACGACGCCTACGCCGCCGACCGACCCGGCCAGCTCAGCCCGGCTGTCCGTGGCTTCCCCGCCCGCGTGTACGTGCCCAACAGCCAAAGCGACAGCGTCGACGTCATCGACGCGCGGACGTTCCGGCGCGTCGCCCGCTTCGCCACCGGCGGGCTGCCCCAGCACGTCACCCCGTCCTGGGACCTGCGCACCCTGTGGGTCGGCAACAACCAAGGCAACACCCTCACCCCGGTCGACCCGGCCAGCGGCCGCCCCGGCCCGACGGTCGCCGTGGCCGACCCCTACAACCTGTACTTCACCCCCGACGGCCGGCGCGCGATCGTTGTCGCCGAGCGCCTGGGCCGCCTGGACTTCCGCGAGCCGCACACGATGAGGCTGCGCCACGCTCTGCGCGTGCCCTGCCAGGGTGTCGACCACCTCGACTTCAGCGCCGACGGGCGCCACCTGCTGGCAAGCTGCGAGTTCAGCGGCCAGCTGGTCCACGTCGACGTGGCCCGCGAGCAGGTCGTGAGCGTCGTGGGTCTGCGCGCGGGCGCGATGCCCCAGGACGTCAAGCTCGCCCCCGACGGCAGGGTCTTCTACGTCGCCGACACGGCCTCGAACGGCGTGTGGGTCGTCGACGCCGCCCGGCCGCGGGTCGTGGGGTTCGTGGCGACCGGCACGGGCGCGCACGGGTTCAGCGTGAGCCGGGACTCCCACTACCTGTATGTCTCCAACCGGGGCGAGGGGTCGGTCTCGCTGCTCTCGTTCGCCACCCGCAGGGTGGTCGCCACCTGGCGCCTGCCGGGTGGGGGCAGCCCCGACATGGGTGGGGTCTCCGCCGACGGCCGTGTGCTGTGGCTGTCGGGTCGCTACCACGCCGAGGTCTATGCCATCGACACCCGCACCGGCCGGCTGCTCGCCCGCATCCGGGTTGGTCGCGGCCCCCACGGGCTGTGCGTCTACCCGCAGCCCGGCCGCTACTCCCTGGGCCACACGGGAGTCTTCCGCTGAGCACCTGCTCAGAGGTCCTGTCCGTGACTTGACGGCCCTGGTCGCTGGCCCGGGTTACGGGCAGAACCTCTGGTGACCTGCTTCCAGGCTGCGCCGACAGGTGGAGCCGGAGGGGTCACCGGGCCAGGTTCCCACCGCGGCGACACCGCGGCAGCTCAAAGCACCGACACGCCCTGGGGTGCGAAGCGGGTCGCGTCGCCGCCGGCCTCGGCCCGGATCACGTGCATGACCGCGTTGATCAGGGCCAGGTGGGTGAACGACTGGGGGAAGTTTCCCAGGTGCCGACCGCTGCGCGGGTCGATCTCCTCGGCATAGAGCTGCAGCGGGCTGGCATACGACAGCAGCTTCTCGCACAGCTGGCGCGCGCGGGCGACCTCGCCGATCTCCACCAGCGCGGAGACCAGCCAGAACGAGCAGATCGTGAACGTACCCTCCTCACCCGAAAAGCCGTCGTCGGTCTGGCCCACCCGGTAGCGCAGCACCAGCTCGTCGACGGTCAGCTCCTCCGCGACCGCCAGCACGGTCTTCCGGATCCGCGGGTCGTCTGGGGGCAGGAAGCGCAGCAGCGGCATGAGCAGCACCGAAGCGTCGAGCGCGGTGGAGTCGTAGGACTGGACGAACACCCCCCGCTGGTCCACGCCGTGCTCGCAGATGTCGGCGTGGATCTCCTCGGCCGCCTTGCGCCAGCTGGTGGCCAGCTCGCGATCGCCGTGCAGCTTCGCCAGCCGGGCGCCACGGTCGCACGCCACCCAGCACATCAGCTTCGACGACGTGAAGTGCTTGGGCTCGCCGCGCACCTCCCAGATCCCCTGGTCGGGTTTGT
Organism: Actinomycetes bacterium; assembly: GCA_036000965.1. Taxonomy (NCBI): domain Bacteria; kingdom Bacillati; phylum Actinomycetota; class Actinomycetes; species Actinomycetes bacterium. The sequence goes on along the minus strand of DASYUT010000206.1, from coordinate 42,411 downwards.
GCCAATTGGCCGCTGCGCACTCGACCGCCCGCTTGAGGGTCGGCCAGACCCGCTCGGGCAGGTGCTCCCTCGACTTGGCGTGCAGGTAGACCGAGTCGAGCACGGCGCCCCAGACGTCGTGCTGGGCCTGGGCCGCAGCCGCGTTGCCGATCCGGACCGGCCGTGCCCCCTCGTAGCCGTCCAGGTGGTCGAGGGTCTGCTCAGGCAGGTCCTTCTCACCGCCTACCCCATACATGATCTGGAGATCCTTCTCGCCCTCACAGACATCGGCCACGAAGTAGAAGAAGTCGTTGGCCTCGCGGTCGAAGCCAAGGGTGTACAGGCCCCACAGCATGAAGGTGGCGTCACGGATCCAGGTGTAGCGGTAGTCGTAGTTGCGTTCGCCCCCGGGCGTCTCGGGCAGCGACGTCGTGGCCGCCGCCAGCAGCGCACCGGTTGGCGCGTAGGTCAGGCCCTTGAGCGTCAGCGCGCTGCGCTGCAGATAGCTCTGCCAGGGATGCTCCGGGAACATCCCCTGGTTGATCCAGCCACGCCAGAACTCCCCGGTCCGCTCCATGCGTTCGAAGGCCTCGTCGCACGTGCTGGGCGGGGCCCGCTCCGCCCAGTGCTCCTCCGACGCCGACCACTGCGACCGAGGCCAGCACAGCGCGACGAACGCCCGTTCGCCCTCGCGCAGCGTGGTGCGCGCGTGGGCGCCGCGGCCCTCGAACCCGACGCGCAAGTCGGTGACCAGCCGCAACGGCACCTCCCCGTCACCGCCGTGCGCGATCGCCTCGCCGTAGCCCGCCCCCGCGTACTCCCAGCGGGCCTCGGTCCGCCCGTAGTCGAACACCGGCTCGCAGTCCAGTGCGAGCTCCACGCTGCCGATGATGCACTTCACTGTACGAAGCAAGGTGTGCTCGGCCTCGTGGTCGGTCGGCGGCCGGCGGTGGGTCCCCGAACGCCGCTGGTGGTGGTACCACGGGCCGATGCACATCGCGTCGCGGACGACGATCCAGCCGCTGCGGGCCCGCCAGGTCGTCTCCAGGACCAGGGTGCCGGGGAGGTAGCGACGCCCAGCCGGCACCGTGACCCCTGTCGGGCCGAGCCGAAAGCCGCCCGCCGCCCGGTCCAGGATCGAGGCGAACACGCTCCACCCGTCGGGGCGCGGCAGGCACAGCCACTCGACGTTGCCGCTCGCCGCTACCAGCGCGTTGGTCTCGCAGTCGGACAGGAACGCATACTCGGCGATGGGCGGGAACGGGCTCGGGCCCTCGGATGCCTCCAGCTCGAACGCCTCCGTCAGCATCTCCTGGGCCGGAGCAGCCTCCTCCGCCGGTGCCTCGCCGGCTATCACCTGGGCCCCAGGGGCGTCGGCGACCTGGCCACCCGCCGGTGCCTCGCCAGCTATCACCTGGACCCGAGGGGCGTCGGCGACCCGGCCACCCGACTCGCGGCCTTCGGGCACGGCGCTGCTCGCTCTGCTCCTCGCCATTCAAGCCGCTCGCTCTCGTTGGCCATGGCTCCTCGCCCCGCGTGAGCCTGCGTCCATGGTCGCCCCCGCACTCGGGGTCGTCGAGGGTGAGATGCGCCTGCTCGCGGCGTGAGCCTGCGTCTATGGTCGCCCCCACAGCCCGATGCTGGCAAGGAACCATCGCCGACCGAGCGGCCGACGCAGCGGCCGCTGTCGTCGTGTACTTGTTGCCGGCGCGCGAGGCGCCGCCCGACACGATCCTTGCCCTTTACGTCCCGTGACGGGGATGCCACGATCGAGCCGCTCAAAGCCCGCAGGTGGCGATCGAACGGAGCGGTGGCGATGGCGGACAGCCCGCCCGAACTGACACGCCTGATCGGCGTGCGCGGTGGTCACCGGCCGGCAGGAGACCGACGCTCGGACGAGGCCTTCCCCCGTTGCCCAGCGGGCTCACGCCCCGCCTGTGACAGGCGTGGGATCTTGGCCAGGGAACGACCACCCAGAGCAGGTTCCGCATGAGGCCAAGACAAGGCTGGGTCATCCCGTCGGCCACGGTGGCCCTCGGCGCCTCCCTGATCGTCATGGGCTCGTTGGCCCGAGGAGACTACGCTCCCTCGGTGTGGCTCGACCTCGGAGCGGCGCTGGCACTGTTCGGCCCCCTGTACTGGGTGCAGACGATCCTTGAACGACGAATACGCGAGGTTCGCCAACAGGAGCAGCACACCCGCTCATCGGTCGAACAGCTGTCGCACGAGATCGAGGCGATCCGCCAACAGACGGATGCACGGCTGGACGACCTGCGCAGCGTCACCCTGGAGCACGTGCAGCAGCGCCGTCGAACCGACGACGACGCTTTCAACAGATTCAAGGAGGAGCCAACCTTCGAGAACATCACCGCGCTACTCGACAGGGCACGAGGGCTGGGGGCCGTTTCAGACCGAGGCGTGCGAGTCCGGCTGCCCGGGACCACCTTCAGACTGCGATTTCCCCTGTCGGCATGGCTCGGCAACGGAACGCCGGTTCTCGAGGTCGGGCTCGAGGAAGAGGATGGGACGGTCCCGCACGACGCCACAGCACCCACCATCGCCAGGCGTGGACAGCAACCGATTCCCTGGTCTGCGGCAACGAGCGCGGGTGAGTGGACAGGTTCGGTGGCCCCAGAGCTGCAACGGCTCAACCGCTACCCGGGTGACGAGCACTTCGATCCCGCTGGAGCGTTGCAGCAGCTGATCCATCTGCTTCGACTCGCCATCGAAGCTCGAACTCGGCCGCCGTCCGCCGCCATGCCCATGCCTCGATTCAAGCCGATCATCGAGATGCCAAACGATGAATGGGTCATAACCGAGGACGGCCTTCAGAGCCTCACCTCCGAGTCTGGCTTCACCGTCAAGGAACTGTTCCACAAGACGAACGAGGAGGTCGCGGTCTCACACCTGTCCGGGGAGCACGCCGCAAAGCTACACGAGGCGTGGCGAGTCGCCCAGCACCTGTTCCTGTCTCCCGGCTCCCCGTTCTAGTGCGAGCCACCGACGAGCGAGTGATGGAGGTCGGATGCACGCCCAGCTGGACGGCAACCTGATAGTGGAAGGGTTCTCAGACCCAACAGGCCCATTTGGAAATCCAGATGGCTCCAGGGCGCCCATCGCAAACATTCTGAGCGATTTCGTCGACTTCCGGGGCAATCCTGCTTTTGGAGCTCTCGCGGCACCGGCTGACGACGCCACAACTCGCGTGATCGTTGGACGGCTTGGTGCCGGGAAGACCGTCTACCTGCGGCGTCTGCGCAGCTTCCAGGCACACCAGGGATCCGTCTACGCCGGCCATCCCCAGCAGAACCTCCCATCGACAGAAGCTGTCGTCAAGGCTTGCCAATGGTTTCCAGAACGATTCCTCACCGAGAAGTGGATGCAGGTGTGGAACCGTGCGGTACTGAGCTCTCTGGCGACCCATCTTCTCGCCCACGAGGACCTCAAGCCCTACCTTTCACACGAGCAGGCGGGAACGCTGAGGGGAGAATACGGACACCTGCTGGGTGAGTTCCGGAGGCCGAGATCCATCTACGCGGAGATGCGCACGATCATCAATGGGCAGAACAAGGCCCGCCAGCTGACGGACTACCTGGACGACCCCGCGTGGGACGACCTCGAAGACGTCCTCGCGGAGATCCTCCGGACGTGTCCGCCGATTTTCTTCTACCTTGACGCGGTGGACGAAGAGTTCAGCCATGCGCCGATGTACTGGCTGCGGTGCCAGAAGGGCCTGTTCTATCAGGTGATGCGCTTCCTGAGGGACCCGAGGCTCGGCGGGCGCCTGCACATCGTGATCTCCGTCCGGGACATCGTGATGTCGTCTGTCTACCGCTCCGAGCATGCACCGCGATACCACGATGAGCCGCATATTCGCGTCCTCAGCTGGGATAGAGAGTCGATCGAATACCTGCTGCTCGAGAAGCTGCGCAGGCTCGACCAGTCCTTCCTCATGGCCGCAGGGACCTATGCGAACCCAGTTGAAGCCTGGCTTGGAACCCCTGTCGTGAAGAACGAGGCCCGCGGAGTGCACGAGAGGGCCGGCGACTACCTTCTTCGGCACACGCGGCTCATCCCGAGAGACATCGTTTCCCTGGGCAATGCGATCTGCGCCGCGATCCTGCGGCAGAGGGCAGCTGGCCGCACGGAGTTCTCCCAGCCGGACCTGCGACGCGTCGTCTCCCGCTCGTCCAAGCGGTTCGGGGATTCGCAGCTCGCCCAGACCAGCAACCAGATCGCCGCAGACACCATGCCGAAGGACGCCGCGCGTCACGGGTACTCCGAGATCTACACCAGCACCATGGAGTATCTGGCTGGAATCGACCACCAGGTTCGCGGCATCATCAGGGAAGTCGGCCGTGACCGCTTCTCAAGGGAAGAGCTGGAACTGATGAGCATGCGCGCCGACGAGAAGTTCGACAGCACCACCAGCTTCCCCTCCGTCCTCTGGCAGAACGGGCTCCTCGGCTATGTTGAGGCAGGCGGCGAAGCCCATTTCTACTCTCACGCCGACATGGACCAGTTCGATATTCCCATCGGTGCGGACAGCTATGTCTTCCACCCCTGCGTCATCGACAGTGTCCCAATCCGCGGTGTTGGAGATCCTGTTTACCCGTTCAGGCGTGGCTAGCCGGTTGCTGCGACGCCAGGTACTCGTCGGCCGCGGCCAGCGCCCGGTCGTCGGTCGCGGCCAGCGCCCGGTCGTCGGCCTCGAAGTCACGGTCGGCGTCCCCGGGCGGGTTGGCCAGGTGCCAGGCGACCGAGCGAGTCAGCGCCTCATGGGGGTCCGTCTCTTCCCAGCCGAGGAGATCCCGCGCCTTGGCGGAACTCACGAGTAGGTGTTGCTGGATAGTGCCGAACTCTTCGAGGTCGTCGGGGAGGAGCACGTCGGGCACCCGGACCAGCTCGGCCTGGGCACCGGCCGCCTCCAGGACGTGCCTGGCCCACAGGCCCATCGACCAGCTCCGGCTCTCCCCCAGGTTGAGCACCTCGGCCAAGGCAGCGTCCGACTCGAGTGCGAGGCGGACCCCGGTGGCGATGTCGCGGACGTAGCCGCGGGTCCACAGCCAGCTGCCTGTCCCGATGGGGATGCGGGAGCGCCCGGCCCGCACCCGGCTCAGGATCGCCTCCTCGCGTCGCTGGTAGTCGCGCTCGCCGTACACCATCGGGAGCCGGCAGACGGTGGCCGCCCTGGCCAGGTAGGGCTCCTCGACCTCGAGCTTCTCGTAGTCGTCGCCCCGCTCCATGCGACCCCGGTAGGGGAAGCGTTCGGCGCGCACCGGTGAGGTCTCGTCCAGCGGGAGCGGGTCGGTCTCCACCCCGGTCAGCACCGACCCGAACGCCCGGTAGACGTCCACGCTGGACAGGACCAGCAGGCGGACGTCGTCGCCGAGGGTGGCGAGCGCCGTCTCGGCGTCGGTGGCGGTGAGCGCGCAGGTGTCGACCAGCGCCTCCGGCCCGAACTCCTGGACCGCACCCCGCAGGTGGGGCAGGTCACGCCGGTCGGCGTGCAGGTGTTCGGCGGCGGGCAGGTCGTCGGGCTCGTGCTCCCCCCGGTGCACGATGAGTAGCTCGTGCCCGTGCCCGTCGAGCTCCTCGACGATCGCGGCCCCGATGAACCGCGTCCCCCCCAGCACCATCACTCGCATCCCGGGCTCCTTTTCGTCGTCGGCCGTCCCGGCGGCAAGCCTGCTCGGTCGTCCGGGCGGCAAGCCTACTGAGGGCTCGGCCCTGGCGCCTTCCGCTCCGCTGACAGCGAAGTGGCGCGGCGATCGTCTGCGACAATCAGGCCTGGCTGCGCCCGGAGGCGAGCAGGCCACGGGCGAGCAGGCCACGGGCACCTGACCCTCCCAGTCCCGTGACCGGCGTGGGAAAACCGCGTGCGCGCGCGGGCGGCGGCGGGTACAACAAGGCCCATGGATGTCGAGATCCGGCCGATCGCGGTCGAGGAGCTGCCCGAGCTCGCGCGCGTGTTCGGCACGGTCTTCGGTCGCCGCTGGCCCGGCGAGGCCCTCGCCGAGTTCCCCAAGGTCTTCGAGACCGAGCGCAGCCTGTGCGCCTTCGACGCCCAGGAGGGGATGGTCGCCACCGCCGGCGCCTACTCCTTCGAGCTGACCGTGCCGGGCGGCGTCGGCATGCCCGCCGGCGGGCTGACGCTGGTCTCGGTGCTGCCTACCCACCGGCGCCGGGGCATCCTGCGCGCGCTCATGCAGCGCCACTTCGAGGACGTGCAGGCCCGGGGCGAGCCGGTGTCGATCCTGACCGCGTCGGAGTCGCTGCTCTACGGCCGGTTCGGGTACGGCTTGGCCAGCTCGGCGGCCGACCTGGAGATCGACCGCAGGCACGCCGCGTTCGCCGGGTCGGTGCCAACCGGCGGGCGGGTGCGCCTGGTCGCCGGCGACGAGGCGGCCCGGATGCTGCCGGAGCTGTTCGACCGCGTCCGCCGCGTCCATCCCGGCCAGGTCAGCCGCACCCCGGCGTGGTGGGACCTGCGCCTGCGCGACCCCGAGTGGATCCGCGACGGCGGCGGCCCCCGCGTCAACGTGGCCTACGAGCCGGCTCCCGGCCAGGTCGACGGCTACGCCACCTACAGCCTGAAGCCGCGCTGGACCGACAACCTGCCCGACAACGTGGCCCAGGTCCACGAGCTGATGGCGGTCACCCCGGAGGCGGCCGCGTCGCTGTGGCGGTTCTGCCTCGACCTCGACCTGACCACCACCGTCGAGCTGCACAACCGGCCGCTGGACGAGCCGCTGCGCTGGTGCCTGGCCGACCCGCGCCGCCTGCGCACCACGCTGCTCTCCGACTTCCTGTGGCTGCGCGTCCTGGACGTGCCGGCCGCCCTGGCCGCCCGGCGCTACGCCGCCAGCGGGCAGCTCGTGCTCGAGGTCGCCGACCCGCTGCTGCCCGAGAACGACGGCCGCTTCCGGGTCGACGGCGGACCTTCGGGTGCCGACTGCGCGCGGACGGGCTTCGAGCCGGACGTGGTGCTCGACGTGGCCGCGCTGGGCGCCGCCTACCTCGGCGGGGTCCGCTTCTCCACCCTGGGCCGGGCCGGCCGCGCCCGCGAGGGCCGGCCGGGCGCGCTGGCCCGCGCCGACGCGATGTTCACCAGTGACCTCGCCCCCTGGTGCTCCACCGACTTCTGACCCGCCGACTTCTGACCCGCCACCTCCCAGGGCGGTCAGAACCCCAGGCGGGCGAGCTGCTTGGGGTCGCGCTGCCACTCCTTGGCCACCTTGACGTGGAGGTCGAGGTAGATGCGGGTGCCGAGCAGGACCTCCAGCTCGGCGCGGGCCCGGGTGCCGATCTCGCGCAGCACCGACCCCTGCTTGCCGAGCACGATCGGCTTCTGGCTGGCCCGCTCGACGAACAGGGTGGCCCGGACCACCAGCACGGGGTCGCGGCCCTCGGCCTCGCTCTGGCCGGGGCCGACCTCGTCGACCAGGACCGCCACCGAGTGGGGCAGCTCGTCGCGGACCAGGGCGAGGGCCTTCTCGCGGATCACCTCGGCGATCAGGTGCTGCTCGGGCTCGTCGGTGACGTGGCCCTCGGGGTAGAGCGGCGGCCCCTCGGGCAGGTGGTCGAAGATGAGCCCGACGAGCACGTCGAGCTGCTCGCCGGTACGGGCCGACACCGGCACGACCTCGGCCCAGTCACCGAGCGCGGCCGCGGCCTGGAGCGCCTCGACCAGCTTGGCCCGGGGGACCGCGTCCATCTTGTTGACCACGCAGATGGCCGGCGTGCCGGTCCGGGCCAGCTCGCCGGCCAGGAAGCGGTCGCCCCGGCCGACCCCGGCGGACGCGTCGACCAGCAGGCAGACCAGGTCGACCTCGGCCAGGGTGCCCCGGACGAGGTCGTTCAGCCGCTGGCCGAGGAGGGTCTGTGGCTTGTGCAGCCCGGGCGTGTCGACCAGCACCGCCTGGCCGCGCTCGGAGTGGAGCACGCCGCGAACCACCGTACGGGTGGTCTGCGGCTTGTCCGACATGATCGCCAGCTTCTCGCCGAGCAGGCCGTTGAGCAGGGTGGACTTGCCCACGTTGGGCCGGCCGACGAGCGCGGCCAGGCCAGACTTCACGACCGCTCCCCGGGCCGTGCGCGCTTCGGGCGGGAGGGCCTGGCGCGCTTCAGGCCGAGCGGCCGGCCGGGCGCGTCGGGCTGCTCCGCCTGAAGCGCGTCAGGCCCGAAGCTCTCGGGCAGCAGGGCCCCGAGGGTGGTGGCGAGCACCCGGTCCCCGGCCTCGCCGGCGCACACGACCTCGAGGTCGAGGGCGGCCGGGAACTCGCGCAGGACCTGCCGGCACGCCCCGCACGGGGTGACCGGGGCCTCCCCGCCGCCGGCCACCGCGATCGCCTCGAAGCTGCGGTAGCCGGCGGCCACGGCGGCCACCACGGCCGCCCGCTCGGCGCAGATGCTCAGGCCGTAGGAGGCGTTCTCCACGTTGGCTGCGGTCACCACGTCCCCGCCGTCGGTGAGCAGGGCCGCGCCCACCCGGAACCGCGAGTAGGGCGCGTAGGCGCGCTCGCGGGCGGCGCGGGCGGCGGCGACCAGCTCCCCCACCGGCAGGTTCGTCACCGGCACCCCCTTGTTCCGCGCACGGCTCCTGGTGCGCCCGCCCGCATCACCGGCGCCCCCCCGTTCCACGCACGGCTCCTGGTGCGCCCGCCCGCATCACTGTGGGCGGGCCTCGGCCGGGGCGTCCTGGCCCAGCTCGGCCTCGTCCAGGCGGTGGATGCGGATCCGCCCCAGGCGGCGGCCCTGGACCCGCTCGGCCCGCAGGCGGAGGCCCATGAACTCGACCTCCTGGCCCTCCTTGGGCACGTCGCCGACCAGGTTGAACACCAGGCCGCCGATCGAGTCCCACTCGGTCGAGGGTAGCTCCACGTCGAGCAGCTCGTTGACCTCGTCGATGCCGAGCCGGGCGTTGACCCGGTAGTCGCCGTCGGGGAGGGGCTCGACGTTGGGCTCCTCGCGGTCGTACTCGTCGGTGATCTCACCGACGATCTCCTCCAGCAGGTCCTCGATGGTGACCAGGCCCGAGGTGCCGCCGTACTCGTCGATCACGATCACCATGTGGCTCTTGCGCCTGCGCATCTCGCGCAGGCAGTCGGCCGCCTTCATCGACTCCGGCATGAACGGGGCCGGGCGCAGGATGTCGGCCAGCGGCTTGTCGACCTGGCCGTCGTGGAGGCTGCGGAGCACGTCCTTGGCGTAGGCGAGCCCGACGATGTCGTCGATGTCGCCCTGGTGCACGGGGATGCGCGAGTACCCGGAGCGCAGGATGACCTCGAGCACCTCCTGCAGCGACCGCCCGACGCTGACCGTGACCATGTCGGGCCTGGGCACCATCACCTCGCGCAGGATGGTGTCCCCGAACTCGAAGATGGAGTGGATCATCTCGCGCTCCTCCTGCTCGATGACCTCCTCCTTCTCGGCCTCGTCGACCATCGCGCGCAGCTCGTCCTCGGACAGGAACGGGCCCGTCCTGAGGCCCTTGCCGGGAGTGACCACGTTGCCGATCCCGATGAGCAGCCGGGTCAGCGGCCCCAGGATCGGCAGCCGCACCAGCAGGTACACGAACGGCGCCACGCCGAGGGCGACCCGGTCGGTGTGCTGGACCGCGAACGTCTTGGGCGCCACCTCGGCGAAGATGAACGTGAGCACGGTCATGGCCGTGGCCGCGACCGCCACCCCGGTGCCGCCGCCGATCAGCCGCTCGGCCACCGAGGTGGCCAGCGCGGTCGCGAAGAACTGGACCACCAGCACCAGCAGCAGCACCAGGTTGAGGAAGCGGGGCGGGTCCTCCACGAGCCGGAGGAGCTGGGCGGCCCCGCGCTGGTGCTCCTCGGCCAGGTGCATGGCCCGGATGCGGCCCATCCGGGTGAGGCTGGTCTCGGCCGCGGCCAGGAACGCGGCGACCCCGGTGAGGACCACGATGGCCACCAGGATCCAGACGTCGCCGGTGGAGGGCGCCTTCATCGGCCTGTTCCCCTCCCCCGCCAGCTCGCCAGCAGCTCCTCGGTGCGCGCCCGCATGAGCTGCTCGTCGTCGGGCTCGGCGTGGTCGAAGCCGCACAAGTGGAGGATGCCGTGGACGGTGAGCAGCTCGAGCTCGGCGGCGAGGGTCTGCCCGGCCCGGGCCGCCTGCTCGGCCGCGTAGGCGGGGCACAGGACGATGTCCCCGAGCATCCAGGGGGCGTCGTCGTCCTCCTCCTCGTCCTCGTCGACCTCGTCGTCGACCATGCCGTAGCGCTCGCCGGCGAAGCCGGGCGGGCCGACCGGGCCGTCGGGCGGGCCGGAGGCGGGCAGCGGCCCGTCGATCGGGAACGCCAGCACGTCGGTGGGCCGCTCCTCCCCCATGAAGCGGCTGTTCAGCTCGGCCATCACCGACCGGTCGACCACCAGGATGGAGACCTCGGACTCCTCCACGCCCTCGGACTCCATGACCAGCCTGGCCAGGGCGACCAGGCCGGTCTCGTCGACGGCCTTCTGGCTCTGCTCGTTGGCCAGGTACACGCTCACCGGCGCACCCTCATCCCGAACACCGCTGCCGATGCGCCCGCCGTGCTCGTCGGCGGCCGGCCCGGGCCCGGCGATGCGGAGGCTCGATCCCGGCCATCTACGCCCTCGCCTCGTCAGAGCGGCGGTAGGCCTCCACGATGTCCTGCACGATCCGGTGGCGGACCACGTCCCGGCTCGACAGGTACATGAAGGCGAGGCCGTCGATCCCGGTGAGGATCTCGCGTACCACGTTCAGGCCCGAGTGCTGGCCGGACGGCAGGTCGATCTGGGTGATGTCGCCGGTGACGACGGCCTTGGAGTTGAACCCGAGCCGGGTCAGGAACATCTTCATCTGCTCCGGGGTGGTGTTCTGGGCCTCGTCGAGGACGATGAAGGAGTCGTTGAGGGTGTTGTGGGTGACCAGGAAGTCGTCCGTCACGTACAGCGAATCGGCCGCCGCGACCCGGATGCAGAGCGTCTCCTCCTCGCCTGCGGGCTCGATGCTGTGGATGAAGCGCATTGGACGGCCGCCTCCGGACACCCGGTAGACCTCCCGCTTCCGAGTCAGCCGGAAGGGCTCGATGCCCTCGGGCAGACGGATATCGAGGACGAACACATCCGAGCGGTGGTGAACGTCCCGCCCCCGGGCGCGTCCGGGAGGACGCCCGGCGGCGTCGCGGGTCCTCCGGTACGCGACGCCTCCCAGGGACCGCACGAGGAACACGACATCGTCCCGCAATCGCTCCGAGGACGTCCCGTACTGGATGCGGCAGGTTCGTCCGCGCTGGGTCACGGGTCCTCCGTCGGTGTCCAGCAGGCCCTGGAGCACGGCCAGGCGAACCTCGGAGGAGTTGTACAGGTAGAGCTCCGGGACGAACTTCGTGTTCGAACGCGTGCCGGCAGGGCCGAGGCCCCGAAGCACGACCGTCACGGGATTCGAGACGATCACTCCCCCGCGGTGTCCGGCCGTGTGGCGGAGCACGTAGTCGACCTCCCCCTTCCGGCGCAGCTCGATGCCGTCGAGGGCCAGCTCCAGGGCGAGGGCCAGCTCCGAATCGATGGTCGCGAACGAAGGCGTCGTCGACGTCGTCAGGCATCCGTCGCCTAGGAGGAGCCCGAGCGCGTAGGGGTCCATCGGGACGTTCCGGGACTCGAACTCGACTGCGTGCGAGACCCGCGGCAGCTCGAATCGGTGAGCGTGCGCCCTCCTGAGGCGGCCGATCATCTCCCGCGTTTCGATGACCCGATGGGGCCGCCCGCGTCTCCGATCTTCGGGCGTCGTGACCGACCAGAGGTGCTCGCCGCAGCAGAGCGTCGACGCACCGTCCTGCGTCTGGATGCGGAAGACCTCCTTGCGGCCCTGCGGGTACACGCCGAGCACCGGCGTGGGGAGGCCGTTCGATCCGATCACGAGGTCCCCGACCTCGAGACTTCCGATGGGACGGAATCCCCACGGTGTCAGGACCTGGCTGTCGTACGGCTGCGCGCGGCCCCGCATGTAGCCGAGGGGGGCGACCTCGATGGTGCCCCGCTCCATCAGCCGTCCGATCTGCTCGGCGTCGACCATCTCGTACAGGGCATCGTAGAGGGGCCGCAGGTACGGGTCGATCTTCTCCGACAGGGTCCCGGGCAGAAAGCCCAGCTTCTCGCCCGCCTCGACCGCCGGCCGGGTCAGGATCAGGCGGTTGACCTGCTTGGTGAGCAGGGCCTGGACGGCCACGGCCATGGCCAGGTAGGTCTTGCCGGTGCCGGCCGGGCCGATGCCGAACACGACCGTGTTGCGGCGGATGGCGTCGACGTACTTCTTCTGCCCGACCGTCTTGGGCTTGATCGAGCGGCCCCGCACGGTGAGCACGGCGTCGCCGAACACGTCCGAGGGCCGCACCGCCTCGTCGCCCCGGAGCATGTCGATGGACCGGCCGACGGTCTCGGCGGTGAGGGCGTTGCCTTGTTCGAGGAGGTTGATCATCTCCTCGAACAGGCGGGCGACCCGCTCGGCGTCGGCCTGCTCCCCGGTGATCGTGATCTCGTTGCCGCGGACGAACACCGTGCTCTCGAACCCCGCCTCGATCAGCTTGAGCAGCTCGTCCCGGGTGCCGAGGAGGCTGACCATGGGATGGTTGCCTGGGACCAGTACCTTGACCTGCGTCTGTTGCTGCACGCTTGCTGGTAGCCCCTCCTGTAGGGGACGCGAATGGCGCCGGTCCTTCGATCGACGTTTTGCGAGTATATCTGTAGTTCACCGGGCGGCGGCGCCGGGGTCGCAGGTGCTGGGTGGGGTCGCAGGTGCTGGGCGGGGTCGCAGGTGCCGGGCGGGGTCGCAGGTGCTGGGCGGGGTCGCAGGTGCTGGGCGGGGGTGACGGGTGCTGGGCGGGGTCACAGGTGCCGGGCGCCGGGGGTCACAGGTGCTGGATCGGCACCGGCTCGATCGGGTCGGCCGGCTCGAACCCGAAGACGCGGCCGTAGAACCACAGTTCCGCCTCGAACGCGCGCTTGATGTTCTCGGCCTTGCGGAAACCGTGCTGCTCGCCCTCGAAGGTCAGGTAGGCGTGGGGGATGCCGCGCGCGGCCAGCGCCCGGACCATCGCCTCGGCCTGGGAGGGCGGCACGACCTCGTCCTCGAGACCCTGGATGAGCAGGACCGGGCAGTCGATCCGGCCGGCGAAGTGGGCCGGGGAGCGCTCGTGGTAGAGGTCGGCCCACTCGGGCCACGGGCCCACGAGCTGGTCGAGGTAGCGCGACTCGAAGTTGTGGGTGTCGCTGGCGAACGTCTCCAGGTCGGCGACGCCGAACCAGCTCGAGCCGGCGGCGAACGCGTCGCGGAAGGCGAGCGCGCAGAGGGCGGTGTAGCCGCCGGCGCTCCCCCCGGTGATCGCCAGCCGCGCGCCGTCGACCTCGCCGGCCTCGACCAGGTGGCGGGCGGCGTTGACGCAGTCGTCGACGTCGACCACGCCCCACCGGCCCTTCAGGCGCTCCCGGTAGGCCCGGCCGTACCCGCTGCTGCCGCCGTAGTCGACGTCGACCACGGCGACGCCGCGGCTGGTGAAGAACTGGACGCCGAGCTTGAGCAGGCCGACCACGCCCGCGGTGGGGCCGCCGTGGCTCATTACCACCAGCGGCGGCCGCTCGCCGTCGGGACCCCGGGCGTCGGGGTTGGCGGGCGGGTAGTACAGGGCGTGGGCGGTGCGACCGCCCTCGGTCGGGAACTCGACCAGGCGCGCGACCGACAGGTAGCCGGGGTCCAGGTCGAGGTCGCGGGCCCGGCGCAGGGTCTCGACCTCCCCGGTCGCAGGGTCGACCACCACCACCGCGGGGGACAGCGTCGAGCTGCCCGCGATGCAGGCCACGCGGTCGCCGAGTGCCAGCAGCTGCGGCGGGTAGAAGCAGGTGAAGGGGAGGTCGACCGGGGTGGGGCGGTCCGACCCGGGCTCGAGCAGACCGAGGTGCTGGACCGGGCCGCGCCCGTACAGGCAGGCGATCCGGCCGCCGGGCAGGAACGCGTAGGTGGCCAGGCCGAACACCCACTGGGGCGCCCCGAACTCCGCCTCCATCGGGGCCAGGGCCTCGACAGACTCGCCCGAGGCGCGCGAGGCCAGATCGCCTGAGGCGCGCGAGGCCCCGTGCTCGCCTGAGGCGCGCGAGGGCCCGTGCTCGCCGCCGGCGGCCTCATCGCCTGAGGAGCGCGAGGGGTCCCGCTCCCGGTACAGGTTCCACCAGCCGGTGCGGTCGCTCACGAAGTGCAGGGCGCCGCCCGGGCTCCACTCGGGCTGGAAGATCGACTCGGAAGGGCCGCCGGCGACGAGCCTCGGCTCGCCGACCACCACGCCGCCCGAGAAGTCCGCCACCTTCAGCTCGGTCCCGTCCCAGGGCATGCGCGGGTGGTCCCATTCGAGCCAGGCGAGCCGGCTCGCGTCCGGGGAGAGGCGCGGGGACGCGTAGAAGTCACGCCCGCCGGCCAGCACCCAGGGCGCCCCGGACCCGTCGGCAGGCACGGCGACCAGCTCGTTGACGACCCGCCCGGCCTCGTGGTGGGACTCCCGGACACAGACCAGCAGCGCGCCGTCGGGGGTGACCCGGGCGTCGGCGTAGCGCAGCGCGGCCGGCCGGTCGGGCTCCGGCGTGATCGGCTGGGGCGGCTCGCCCGGGTCCTGGCGCCACAGCCGCTGGTCGGCGTAGTTGGAGAAGAACAGGGTGCCGGCGTGGACGGCGTAGGCGCCGCCGCCGTACTCGTTGACCCGGGTGCGCACGTCGAACTCGTCCCCGGGCGGGGTGAGGTCGACCGGGTCGGCGCCGGGCTCGGCCCGGCAGACCACGTTCCGGCCGCCTTCCAGCGGCCGGCCCTCGATCCACAACAGCGCCTCCCCGTCCGGCTGCAGCGCGTCGAGGGAGATGCCGCCCCCGGCGAGCAGGTCGCCCGAGATCGGGGACTTCCACGAGCCGTGCGGGCCGGGGGAGCCGTGCGGGCCCGGGGAGCCGTGCCGGCTCATCCTGGCGGCCAGCCCATGTTGCGGCCGCCGAGCACGTGGAGGTGGAGATGGTCGACCGACTGGCCGGCGGTCCGCCCGATGTTGGTCACGACCCGGAACCCGCCGGCCACGCCCTCCTTCCTGGCCACCTCGTTGACCGCGCCGACCAGGGCGGCGAGCAGCCCGCCGTGACCCTCGGCGACCTCCTCGAGGCTGGCCAGGTGCTCCTTGGGGATCACCAGCACGTGGCTGGGCGCCTGCGGGTTGACGTCCCGGAAGGCCAGCACGTCGTCGGTCTCGAGCACGACGTCGGCCGGGATCTCCTTGCGGGCGATCCTGCAGAACAAGTCGTCGCCGCTCACTGGCGCACCCTCCTCCCAGGCACGGCCCAAGCTGCGCCCGCCGTGCTCATGGCGTCGCCTCCATGCCTTCGTTGTCGGCCCGGGCGCCGCGCACGGTGACGACCCGGTCGACCAGGTCGGGGCCACCCGGGAAGCGGACCTTGATGTAGTTGTCGCTGGTCCCCTCGGCCAGGCCGTCGCCGGCCGTCTCCACCAGCACCGAGAGCGACCGCCCGACATGCGCCTCGTGGAAGCGGCGGCGCAGCTCGTTGCCGAGGGCGATCAGCTCGCGGGCGCGCGCCTTCTTCTCGCCCTCGGGCACCTGCTCGGGCATGGTGGCGGCCGGCGTGTCGGGCCGCTGGGAGTAGCGGAACACGTGCAGCTTGGAGAAGCCGACCCGCTCGGTGACCCGCAGGGTGGCCGCGAACTGCTCCCGGGTCTCGCCCGGGAAGCCGACGATCACGTCGGTGGACAGGCCGAGCCCGGGGATCTCCGCCTTGGCGTGCTCGACCCGGTCGAGGAACTCGGCCACCCGGTAGGGGCGGTGCATCCGCTCGAGCACCTCGTCGTCGCCGGCCTGCAGCGGCACGTGCAGGTGGCGGCAGACCTTGGGGTCGTCGCGGACCCGCCCGACCAGGGCCGGGGTGACCTGCACGGGCAGCACGCTGGACAGGCGCAGGCGGACGAGCCCCTCGATCGCGGTGAGGCGGTCGACGAGCCGGGCCAGCCCCTCCCGCTCGCCCCGGTCCTCGCCGTACTTGCCGAGGTGGACCCCGGTGAGCACGACCTCCCGGACGCCCCGGGCGACCTGGCGGCGCACGTCGGCGACGATCTCGTCCTCCGGGTAGGACTTCAGCGGCCCCCTGGTGCGGGGGATGATGCAGAACGTGCACCACTCGTCGCAGCCGGTCTGGGCCTTGATCGCCACCCGGGTCCGCAGCCGCTCGACCGGCGCCTCGCGGACCATGAGGGGCAGCCGGCGGACCCTGGGCACGGCGGTGACCAGGTCGGCGAGACGGTCCTTGCCCTCGTTGTCGACCACCAGGTCGACCCCTGGGATGGCCTTCACGACCTCGGGGTCGCTGACCGCGTAGCAGCCGGTCACCACGACCGTCGCTCCCGGGTGGGCCTCGGCCGTCTTGCGGATCAGCCGGCGCGAGGACGCGGTCGACTCGCGGGTCACCGTGCAGGTGTTGATGACCACCACGTCGGGCTCCTCACCGGCGTGGGCGAGGTCGAACCCCTTGGCGCCGAGGGCCTCCAGGGCCCGCTCGGACTCGGCCTGGTTCAGCCGGCAGCCGAGGGTCTTGAAGGCGACCTTGGGCGCGGGCGCGGTCTCGGGGACCAGGGGAGCCCGGTCGCGCCCGGTCACCGGCCCGCTCCCGCCCCGAAGGCGTCGACCAGCGAGGTCTCGTGGGGGTCGCCGGGCCGGGCTACCGGGTGGACACGGACGAAGGCGGTGGCGGCGAACACCTCGCGCCAGAGCTCCCCTGCGCGCATCATCGCCCTGAACGGGTCGGCCTGGGTGCGGTGCTCCTCCAGCGCCCGCCAGACCTGCTCGGCCACTGGCGAGGTGTCCACCCAGCAGGTGAAGCGCTCGTCTGGGGTGCCGCGGGGCCCGAACGGGTCGTCCTCGCCCGGGAGCTCGACGCCCTGCTCGGCGGCCACCTCGCGGAACCGGGCCATCTGCGACGCCGGCACCCCCCAGTAGTACAGGCGCGGCTCGCGCTCGCCGGGCGACTGCGCGTAGGCGGCGAAGGCGGCCAGGACCGCGACGGACACGGCCACGTGGTCGGGGTGCGCGGTCACCCCGCCCGGCTCCATGGTCACCACCACGTCGGGCCGCACCCGCTCGAGGGCGCGCTGCACGGCCCCGACCAGCTCGGCCGGGTCGGCGTCGCTCACCTGCCCGTCCATGAACTCGCCGAACTCGACGTCGGTGACGCCGAGCACCGTCATCGCCGCCCGCTCCTCGGCCTCCCTGACCTGGCTCAGCGTCTCGCGGGTGGCGCCCGAGCCGTCCGCGATCTCTCCGGCCTGGCCCCGGGTCGCGGTCCACGCCGCGCAGCGCACGCCCTTGGGCACCAGCAGCGCGAACGAACCGCCGAGGGCCCAGGTCTCGTCGTCGGGGTGGGCGAAGCAGCCGAGCAGGACCAGCGGACGGGCCTCGCCCGCCTCAGCCATCCGGGACTCTCGCGCTTCAGGCGTCACGTCCTCCGGCACCTCCAGGCGCGACGGTCCACCCCCCGGCGACGGACGTCGCGCGCGTCAGTTGAACGCGGGGCGGCGCAACCCTAGATCGGACAGTCGCGCCACCAGGCTCCCCGGGGACTGATCGAGGATAGCGGCAAGCACCCGGACGTCGTCACGCCGGATCGTCAGCACCTTGCCGTTGAAGTCACCCCGCTGCTGCTGGATCAGGGACAGGTAGCGGCCGAGTGTACGCGCCTCCGGCTCCCGTCGGGCCTCGAGGGCCTCGAGGTCGATGCAGACGGCCTCCTCGGCGGCGACCGCTGCGCCCTCGGCCGCCTCCGCCGAGATGCGGGGCAGCAGGTGGTCGACCGGCACGCCGTAGAACATGGCCAGGCGCTGCAGGCGCGGGACCGAGATGCTCCGCTCGCCGCGCTCGTAGGCCCCCAGCACGCTCGCCTTGAACTCCTTGGACGAACGCTCCTCGACGTCGTGCAGCGACAGGCCCTTCTGCAGCCGGATGTTGCGGAGCCGCTCCCCCACCTGCTCCGCGTAGCTGGCCATCCCACACCTCCTGGGCTCGTGGTACGTCGGGGACCGGTAGCGGTGGCCGCCGGCGACCACCCAGTGTGGCGGACTCTAGCATCGGCAGAATGACCCCTTCAATCACCCCGCGAGACGAAATTTCACGAAGGGTGGGGACACGAAGGTGGGGACTCTCCTCGCCCCACTACCCGAGGTGGCCGTAGCGGAACGCGACCGCCGCCGCCGCCGCGATGGCGGCGGTCTCGGCGCGCAGCACGAGCGGCCCGAGCGTGACCGGCACGGCGCCGGCCTCCGCGCACGCGGCCACCTCGCCGGCCTCGAGGCCGCCCTCGGGCCCGACCACCAGGGTGAGCGCGTCGGGCGCGGTCGCCGGCAGCGCCGCCGACAGGGGCTGGCCGCCCTCCTCCCAGCAGACCAGGCGAGGTCCGGGCGAGCCGGCCAGCTGCGCGGCGAGCTCGTCCACGGGCGCGACCACCGGCACCCGGTCGCGGTGGCACTGCTTGGCCGCGGCCAGCGCGATGGCCGCCCAGCGGTCGCGGGCGGCCGCGCGCTTGCGCCCGTCCCAGTCGACCACCGAGCGGCGGCAGACCGCCGGCGCGATGCGCTCCACCCCGAGCTCGGTCAGCTTCTGCACCACGAGGTCGAGCCTGCCGCCCTTGACCAGCGCGGCCACCACGGTCAGGGCGGGGCGCCTGGGCGGCACCACGCGCACCGCCTCGACCCGGGCCCGCACCTCGCGGCGGTCGACGGCCACCGCCGTGGCCTGGGCGACCCGCCCGGCACCGTCGCCCAGCAGCAGCCGCTCCCCCACCTTCAGGCGCAGCACCTGGAGCGCGTGGCGGGCCTCGTCGCCCCGCACGACCGCGACCTCGCCGGTCAGGTCGGCCGGGTCCACGAAGAACTGGGGCGCGCTCACGGGTCCGAGTGGCTCCCCCCAGGGAGCCGGTCGGGTATCAGCGACTGTCCGACTTGCGAACCAGCAGGTGTGGTCATGACCTGCGCGTCTTCCGTGCCGGCAGAAGCGCAGTCAGCCCGGTCGGGATACCCGACCGGCTCCCCAGCCGGCCAGCAGGGGTGCGGGGTCAGCGTCCGGAGCCCTTGAAGCGGGCGAAGAGGCCGGCCGGCTGGGGGTTGACCGCCTCGCCACGCAGGTCGGCGAGCTGGCGAAGCAGCCGCCGCTCCTCCTCGGAGAGGTCGTCGGGCGTCTGCACGGCCAGCTCCACGAGCAGGTCGCCGCGGCCCCGGCCGTCGGTGTGGGGCACGCCACGCCTGCGGAAGCGCTTCACCGTGCCCGGCTGGGTGCCCGGCTCGACGTCGATGATCTCCTCGCCGTCGAGGGTGACCAGGGTCACCATGCCGCCCAGGGCGGCTACGGTCATCGGCACCGGCATGCGGCAGAGCAGGTTGTCGCCGTCACGCTCGAACACCTTGTGGGGCGCGACCACGAGCCGGACGTAGAGGTCCCCGGGCGGCCCGCCGAACTCCCCGGCGTGCCCGCGGCCGTGGTAGCGGATCTGCATGCCGCCCTCGACCCCCGGCGGGATCTCGATGGTGAGGCTGACCTTGTCGGCCACCCTCCCCTGGCCGCGGCACTTCGCGCACGGGGTGAGCACCTCCTGGCCGCTGCCCGAGCACGCCCCGCAGGTGGTCGTGGTCACGAGCTGGCCGAGCAGGGACTGGCGCACGGTGCGCTGCTGGCCGCTGCCGTGGCAGGTGCGGCAGACGGTCGGCTCGGTGCCCGGCTCGGCGCCGCTGGCGTGGCAGCGCGGGCAGCCGATGGCTGCCACGTACTCGAGGTCTCTGGACGCGCCGAACACGGCCTCGGTGAACTCCAGCGAGAGCCGCTCCTCCACGTCCTCGCCGCGGCGGGAGCGGGACCGGCGCCGGCCCCGTCCGACGAAGGGGTCGCCGCCGCCGAAGAACTCCCGGACCACCTCGTCGAAGGTGCCGAAGCCGAAGCCGAACGGGTCGCCCATGGACGGCCCCTGGCTGTCCATGCCCGCCTCGCCGTAGGCGTCGTAGCGCTGCCGTTTCTCGGGGTCGCTGAGCACGCTGTAGGCCCGGTTGACCTCCTTGATGCGCTCCTCGGCGGCGGCGTCGCCGCCGTTGACGTCCGGGTGGTACTGGCGTGCCAGCTTCCGGTAGGCGCGCTTGATCTCGTCGGACGTGGCATCGCGGCCGACGCCGAGCACCGCGTAGTAGTCGGTCACCCGTCTCCCCTCGACCTTGCAAGCGTCATCCGGAACGATGCCACAGCGTGCCTCACCCGACGTCGTCGAGCACGTCGCCAAGGTACCCGGCGACGGCCTGGACCGCCGCCATGGCGCGCAGATAGTCCATCCTGGTCGGGCCGAGCACCCCGATGCTGCCGGCCGCGTCGCCGGCCAGATAGGTCGAGGTCACGAACGAGCAGGCCTCCATGCCCTCCACCGGGTTCTCCGCCCCGATGATGACCGACACCCGGTCCTTGCCGAGAGCGGCCTGGAGCAGGCGCAGGACCAGCACCTGCTGCTCGAGCGCCTGGTAGACGCGGTGCACGGTCTCGATGCCGTCGAACCCGCCCGGCCCGGCGATGTGGGCCTGGCCGCCGACCCAGACCCGCTCGCTGGTCTGGTCGCCGACCACCTGGCCGATCGCGTTGACCAGGGTGGTGAACAGGACCTGGCGGTGCGGGGGGACCTCCTGGGCCATGGCGGACAGGACCAGCTCGGCCCGGTCCAGCCGTTCGCCGACGAGCGTCTCGTTGAGCTGGCGGCGCAGGTCCTCGAGGTCGCTGGCGCTCACCTCGCTGGCCGTCTCGACCAGGCGCTTCTCGACCCGGCCGGTGTCCATGATGAGCACCATCATGATGACGTGGCGTCCCAGGCCGATGAGCTCGACGTGGCGGACGCGGGAGCGGTCGAGCGAGGGCGGGGCCACCATGGCCGTGTAGCGGGTCAAGCTGGCGAGCAGCACCGAGGTCCGGCGCAGGGTCTCTTCGAGGTCGGCGGCGCCCTCGAAGTACCGCACGATCGCCTCCTCCTGGGCACGCGCCAGCTTGCCGACTCCCGACAGCGAGTCGACGTAGAAGCGGTAGCCACGATCGGTGGGGACCCGGCCCGCGCTGGTGTGCGGGTGGCTCAGGTAGCCCTGCTCCTCAAGGGTGGCGAGCTCGTTGCGGATGGTCGCAGCGGACACCCCCAAGGCGTAGCGCTCGGCCAGGGTCTTGGACCCCACCGGCTCGGCGGTCTGGATGAAATCGTGCACGACGGCGCGCAGCAGCCGCGCCTTTCGGTCATCGAGGTTCATGGCCGTCCTTCCCACCGGCAGAGTAGCACTCTGCCTGGGGGAGTGATGACCAGGACGACCCTGGGCCACCGCTGCCGCCTGGGGCTACCGCTGCTGCCGCCGCCGAAGGCTACCGCCCCCGCCGGGGGCCACCGCCCCCGCCGGGGGCCACCACACCCGCCGGGGGCCACCACACCCGCCGGGGGCCGCCGCTGCCGCGGGGCTACCGCTGGCGCCGGGGCATGGGCAGCAGGCCGCGCTCCAGCGCCCGGGTGACCGCGGCGGTCCGGTCGTCGACGCCGAGCTGCTGGTGTCCTGCTCAGCCACCGGGGCGGCCACCGGCGGCGCCTCCACCCGGGCGGGTTACGGGCAGAGCTGCTGGTGTCCTGCTCAGCTGGCGAGGCGGGTCACGACCTCGCCATGCAGGAACATGCCGGGCTCGGTGAGGGCGACCCGGGGGCCGCTGGCGAGCAGGCCGGCGGCGCGCAGCTCGGCGACCTCGGCCCCGTCCGGGTCCACCCCGAGCTCGCGGGCCTCGGCCGGGTCGAGGCCGTCGGCGGTGCGCAGCCGCAGGGCGAGCAGCTCGAACGCGGCCTGTGCGGTCGACAGCTGCTCCTGCCCGGCGGTCGGGCGCCGGCCGTCTGCGACCGCGGCCAGGTACTCGGGCACGCCAGGGACGTTCCAGCGCCGGACCCCGCCGGTGAACTCGTGCGCCCCGGCGCCGAGCCCGAGGTACGCGCCGCGCCGCCAGTAGGTGAGGTTGTGCCGGCTGGCCCGGGCGGGCAGGGGCCCGGCCGCGCGCCGGGGGTCGTCGCGGGCCCAGTTGGACACCTCGTAGTGGCGGTAGCCGGCCCCGGCCAGGGTGGCGCAGGTAGTCTCGTAGCGGTCGGCCAGCAGGTCCTCGTCCGGTCCGGCCATGCGGCCGCTGGCCACCAGCCGGCCGAACTTGGTGGCCGGCTCGATGGTGAGCGCGTAGGCCGACAGGTGCTCCGGGCCGAGCCCGACCGCGGCAGCCAGGCTGGCTGCCCAGGAGGCCTCGTCCTCGTGCGGGCAGCCGAAGATCAGGTCGAGGTTGACCGCCTCGATTCCGGCCGCGCGCAGCGCCGCCACCGCCCGGCCGGTCTGGGCGGCCCCGTGCGGCCGGCCCAGAGCGTCGAGCACGCGGTCGTCGAAGCTCTGGGCCCCCATCGACACCCGGGTCACCCCGGCCGCGGCCAGCCCGTCGGCGACCGCCCGGTCGACGGTCTCCGGGTTGGCCTCGACGGTGACCTCGGCGTCGGGCGCGACCTCGAGCAGTTCGCGGAGCCGGTCGAGCACCCGGGCGAGGTCGCCCGGGGGCAGCAGGGTGGGCGTGCCCCCGCCCACGAACACGCTGGTGACCACCTGTCCGGTCTCCGGACCCAGGGCGGCCGTGGCCAGCTCGGCCTCGGCCAGCAGCGCGGCCGCGTAGGGACGGCGCAGCCCCTCCATGCCGGTGTAGGTGACGAAGTCGCAGTAGTGGCAGCGGGTCAGGCAGAACGGCACATGCACGTACACACCGAAAAGCGACCGCCTTGCGGACCGGTGCAGGCTCGCACCGTGCTCGTCGAGGCCGGCGCCAACCCGGGGGGCCGATGCCGGAGCGGGAGCCAGGGAGGGTTCGGGGAGGCGCCATCTGCCCCCCCGATGGATCGGGCCGACCTCGGGTGTCGTGGTGCTAGCTCTCATCGGTCCTGAGGGCGGCCACGAACGCCTCCTGGGGCACCTCGACCCGGCCGATCTGCTTCATCTTCCGCTTGCCTTCCTTCTGCTTCTCCAGCAGCTTGCGCTTGCGGGTGATGTCGCCGCCGTAGCACTTGGCCAGCACGTCCTTGCGCCGGGCGGAGATCGTCTCCCTGGCGATCACCCGCGAGCCGATCGCGGCCTGGATGGCCACCTCGTACAGCTGCCGCGGGATGAGCTGCTTGAGCCTGGTCGCCATGGCCCGCCCGTACGCGTACGCCTTGTCCCTGTGGACGATGGCTGAGAACGCGTCGACCGGCTCGCCCTGCAGCAGCAGGTCGACCTTGACCAGGCTGGCCTCCCGGTAGCCGCTCGGCTCGTAGTCGAGCGAGGCGTACCCGCGCGTCCTCGACTTCAGCTGGTCGAAGAAGTCGAAGATGATCTCGGCCAGCGGGAGCTGGTAGCGCAGCTCCACCCGCTCCTCGGACAGGTACTCCATGGTGTCCAGGACGCCCCGGCGGCTCTGGCACAGCTCCATGACCGCGCCGATGTAGTCGGACGGGCAGAGCACCATGGCGGCGACGTACGGCTCCTCGATGCGCAGGATCGCGTTCGGCTCGGGCAGCTCGCTGGGGTTGGACACCATCACCGTCTCCCCGGTCACCGTCGACACCCGGTAGGCCACGTTCGGCGCGGTGGTGATCAGGGCGAGGTCGAACTCGCGCTCGAGGCGCTCGCGCACGATGTCCATGTGCAGCAGCCCGAGGAACCCGCAGCGGAAGCCGAACCCGAGGGCGGTCGAGGACTCCGGCTCGTAGACTAGGGCCGCGTCGTTGAGGCGGAGCTTGTCGAGCGCCTCGCGCAGGTCGGGGAAGTCGTCCCCCTCGATCGGGTAGAGCCCCGAGTACACCATCGGCCGGGGCTCCCGGTAGCCGGGCAGCGGCTCGGCGGCCGGGCGGGCGGCCGTGGTCACGGTCTCCCCCACGCTGGCCTGGCGCACGTCCTTGACCCCGGGGATGAGGTAGCCGACCTCGCCGGCGGCGAGGTCGGCGGTGACCACCGCCTCGGGCGCGAACACCCCCACCTCCTCGGCCTCCGACACCCCGCCGGTCGCCATCATGCGGACCCGGTCGTTGCGGGCCAGCCGGCCGTCGACCATGCGCACGTAGGTGATGACGCCCCGGTAGGGGTCGTAGAGCGAGTCGAACACCAGCCCCCGGGCTGGCGCGTCCGGGTCGCCGGTCGGCGGCGGCACCCGGCGCACGACCGCCTCGAGCAGGTCGGGCACGCCCTGCCCGGTCTTGGCCGACACGCGCAGCATGTCGGCGGCTGGAATGCCGACCACCTGCTCGATCTCGCGCGCGACCCGCTCGGGCTGGGCGGCGGGCAGGTCGATCTTGTTGATCACCGGGATGATCGCCAGGTCGGCCTCGAGGGCCAGGTAGAGGTTGGCCAGCGTCTGGGCCTCGATGCCCTGGGCGGCGTCCACGAGCAGCACGGCGCCCTCGCAGGCGGCCAGCGCGCGCGAGACCTCGTAGGTGAAGTCGACGTGCCCGGGCGTGTCGATCAGGTTCAGCACGTAGTCGAGCCCGTCGGCGGCGGTGTAGGACAGGCGCACGGCCTGGGCCTTGATGGTGATCCCGCGCTCGCGCTCGAGGTCCATCTTGTCCAGGTACTGGGCGCGCATCTGGCGCTCGCTGACCGCGTGGGTGAGGTCGAGCAGGCGGTCGGCCAGGGTCGACTTGCCGTGGTCGATGTGGGCGATGATGCAGAAGTTGCGCAGGCGCGCGAGGTCTGTGGTCATTGGCGGAGGGGTGGTGCGTGGTGCCGGGGACGGGCCGCTGGGCCGCGTCCCCGGGTGCCCGGCCGGATGGCGAGCATACCATCGCCGCAGGCAGCGCCCGCCGCGGTGATTGAGCCGCTCGGAACGGGTGTGCTACCGTCTCACGGTTGTCCTCGACGGCGCGCGGCCCTCCCGCGGGACGGGGCCGTGCCGGCCGAGCCTCCTGATCAAGCACTGCTGCCCTCACGGGAGAGGTACCTCGTTGGCGAACATCAAGTCCCAGATCAAGCGGAACCGGCAGAACGAGGCGGCCCGGATGCGCAACAAGTCGGTCCGCTCCGCGCTGAAGACGCACGCCCGGCGCGTGCGCGAGAGCCTGGCTGCCGGCGACCGCGACGCGGCCGAGTCGGCCTACCAGCGCGCCGCCCGCGCCTACGACAAGGCGGCCAGCAAGGGTGTCATCCACCGCAACAACGCCGCCAACCACAAGTCGCGCCTTGCCAAGGCCGTGAACGACCAAGGCGAGTAGCGCGCCGCGAGACCCGCGAGGGCGGCCCGGTGGCCGCCCTCGACGCGTAGGGAGGCGACGGGATGGTTGTTCAGTGGCCGCCTAGCGGCGGGCGGCCTCCTAGCGGCGGGCGCCGGCGGCGGCCAGGCGGGTGACCACCAGCTCAAGGAGCAGGCGGGGCGGCAGGCTGCCGTTGCGCACCTCGGCGTCGGCCTCGGCGATCACGTCCATGCCCCGGCGCAGGTCCTCGGGCCGGAACTTCCTGGCCTGGCGCCGGGCCCGCTCGACCTGCCAGTCCCGGGTGCCGGGGCCGAGGAGCTGGGCGACCTGGCTCGCGGGCGCGCCCGGGTGGTCGGCCACCCTGAGCAGCAGGCGGAGCTGGCGGGCGAGCATCCCGAGCAGCCCGAGCGCGTCCTCGCCCTGGCCCAGCAGGGAGTCCAGGTGCCCGAGGGCGGTGGCGGCGTCCCCGGCGAAGACCGCGTCGGTCAGCTCGAACACGCCCCGGTCGGCGGTCTGGCTCAGGAACTCGGCCACGTGCGCCGCGGTCAGCGGGGCCGGCGGGGGGACGGCCACGTGCAGCTTGGCCACGGCACCGGCCAGCTCGCGCAGGTCCTGGCCGACGGTGTCGACGAGCGCGGCGAGCGCCGCCTGGTCGGCCTGGCGGCCGAGCCGGCGCACCTCCGACCGCAGCCAGCTCGTCCGCTCCGACGGCTTGAGCCGGTCGGCCAGCTTGACGGCGGCGTGCTGCTGCACCTCCTTGAAGAACTTGGCCTGGCGGCCGACGCCGGCCGCCCGCAGCACCAGCACGGTGCCCGGGCTCGGGTCCCTGGCCGCGCCGAGCACGGCCGACCGCGCCGTGGCGTCCAGGGCCTCGGCGTCGTGGATCACGACCACCCGGCCCCCGCCGAACAGCGACGCGGTGGCCAGGTCCATGGCGAACCCGTCGGGCAGGGCGCCGGCGCGCACCTCCTCGACCGTGGTCTCCGGCCCGAGCTCGCCGACCGCGGCGCCCACCGCGTCGGCGACCGCGCGCTCGGCCAGCAGCTCCTCCTCCCCGAGGACGACGGTGACCGGGGCGAGCCCCTGACGTGACGGCATCCCCGGATCCTACCCGCCCGGGCACCCGGGCGGACCGGCAGGCCCGGTCCGCTGGCGCGGCGAAGTGGTCGGCAAGGCGCGGGAGAACCAGCGCCGCCTCGGCCTCGGCAGATCGGTCCACCCTGCATGAGGGCCGGGCTACATCCGTAGCCGGGCCCTCATGCAGGCTCGGCCCCCGCACCTGAACGTGACGCCGGGCTACCGCTGCCCTGCTGCCAGGGCGTCCACCAGTCCGCTGCCGTAGAAGTTGGTGTGGCCCTGGCCGCCGGTGCACTGCCTGGGCGCGGCGAAGGGATCCTGCTGCTCCTCACAGACCTTCGGCATGGCCGTGTTCTGCATGCGGGCGATCACCGCCAACGGCGGCATGCCGGGATGGGCCGCGCGGATCAGGGCGGCCACACCCGCCGCGTGCGGTGAGGCCATGGACGTGCCTTGGATCCAGCCGTACAGGGCGCAGACGGTCTGGCCGCCGACCGGTGCGCAGTCCTCCACCAGCCGCCGCAGCGTGGTGTTGAGCAGCGGCGCCTTGGAGCCCCAGGCGTTCAGCACCCGCCCGAAGGGGTTGGGGGCCTGCCCGGAGGAGCCGCCCGGCGCCGTCACGTCCACCGCGGCGTTGCCGAAGTTGGAGTAGAACGACAGGATGCCCTGGGGTCCGATCGCCGAGACTGTGGCCACCCAGGGCAGCTCCCCGGGCAGCACGACGCACTGGTTGCCGACGTTCCGGGTGACCGCCGCGCCGGGCGGGAAGTCGGGGCTGAGCTCGTCGGTCTCCGGGTGGGCCAGATCGGTGGCCTCGTTGCCGGCCGCGGCCACCACCACCACGCCATGCTGGGTGGCGTACCTGGTGGCGCGGGAGATGGCCTTCACGATCGCGCGCTGGTCGGCCTGGTTGCGGCAGTTGAACAGGAAGGGGTCGGCGAACAGGCTCATGTTGGCGACGTCAAGGCCCTTGTCGCCGGCGTAGATGAGGGCGTCCACCACCTCCTGGGTGAAGCAGAAGCCCGCTGCGGTGCAGACCTTGAGGCTGACCAGGGTGGCGTCCGGCGCGACCCCGGCCACCCCGATCCCGTTGCTCGGCGCCGCGGCGATGCCCGCCACGTGGGTGCCGTGGCCGAAGACGTCCTGGGTGGCGGACTTCGTCTGGCAGGCCGGACCGGTCGGGTCGATCTCCTCCGGCACGGCCGTGGGGTTGCCAGGCGTGATGAACGAGCAGGACAGGCCTAGGTCGAGGTTGGGGGCGATGTCCGGGTGGGTGAAGTCCACCCCGGTGTCGATGATCCCGATGGTGGCGCCCGCGCCCCGGTTCACCGCGTAGGAGCCAGCGGGGCTTGCGTTGATCATGCGCATGTCCCACTGGCAGGCCGACAGCCGGTCGGGCCCCACGCCCACCGAGACCCCGTACTGGGCCGCGCAGTCGGTGGCCATCTGGGGCCCGGGAACCGGGGGCGGGGCCTGGGTGATGCTGAGCGGCTGCAGCTGCCAGCCCCCATCGCTGCCGACCTCCTCGACTGCTCCCGAGGAACCAAGCGTGGACGCAAAGGCAGGGTCGCTCGAGCTGACCCGGGCGATGCCGAGCTTGTCGCGCTTGAGCACCTTGCCCCCGGCGCGCTCGATCGCCCTGAGGCCCGACGCCTGGTCGCTCTCCTTGAGCACGACCAGGTAGCTGGCCTCTTGGCCCGACCCTCCCGTCGAAGCCGAGACCCCCGGCACGGCGAACGACGCGACGGTGAATACCGCCACCGCAGCGGCGAGCATCCCTCGTCTCAGGAGATGGTTGGCCATGGCAGCCTCCTCCTCTTGGGATCCACCGGCCCAGCCTGGGAGCCGGTCTGCCACCGGGCGAACCCGGCGTCGGAGGCAATTGGAACCCGAAACCGGAAGCCAGGCAATCTGGAGAAGGGTAGTCGCCGGTCAGGGCACCTGTCAGCTGAGCGCCGCAGGCACCCTTACCCCGAAGTGCCTTCACTGCCGCAGAGGTCACTGACTGCCAAGGGCATTTGCGGAGTCAAGGGACGGCATCGGCCCGTGACGGCCACCAGCCCGCAGCAACCCTCAGCCGGCCTGGCTCGGGACCGCGCCGAGTTGGCGCATCAGGGCGAGGTCGTCGCGGACCGCCCAGTGCTCGACGCCTTTGCCGTCCTCGAAGCGGACGATGTGGACTTGGCGGAAGGCGAAGGGCCGGTTGGTCGGGGCCAGGCCCAGGAACTTCCCGGTGTGCCGGCCGCTGAAGGTGCAGTGCACGGCGACGGTGTCGCCCTCGGCGATGACCCGGTGGATCTCGTAGCGCCGGTCGGAGAACGCCCCCGCCAGCCACAGCATGGTCTGGGTCATGCCGTCCAGCCCCTGCGGCGCGCCGGGTGGGGCCTCGTGGTTGACACAGTCGGGGTGCACGACCTCGGCGAGCCCGGCGACGTCGCCGTTGGGGAAGATCTCCTCCAAGGTCCGGCGTGCCGTGGCCTTGATGCCTTCGGTGTCTTGGGACATGACCCGCTCCTCCCTTGCCGTGGCCTGGGCCACGGCAGCTCCCCCGCTCTGCTAGAATCTAGTAGAATGAGGCTGATTTGATGTCATGAGGATGCTACCGAATGAGTGAGGATGTCAAGCCCCGCCGCCGCTACAACGCCACCCGCCGCCAGGCCCAGGCCGCCCAGACCCGCCAGGACATCCTGACCGCCGCCCACCAGCTGTTCCTGGAACGCGGCTACGCCGGGGCGACCCTCGCCGGCATCGCCCAAGCCGCCGGCGTGGTCGTCGAGACGATCTACCGCGCCTTCGGCAGCAAGACCGAGCTGTTCAAGGCCGTCGTCCGGGCCGCCGTCGCCGGCGGCGCCGCCCGCGCCGCGGTCCCGGTCGAGCAGCGCCCAGCCATCCAGGCCGTGATCGCCGAGACCGACCCGCACCGCCAGCTCGCGCGCTACGCCGCCACCCAACCCGGCATCCACGCGCGGGCGGGACCACTGCTGCGCGTCCTGGTCGGCGCGGCCGCCGCCGACGCCGACCTCGCCCAGGTCTGGGCCCAGCTGGAGGACGAACGCCTGACTGGGATGACCCGCTTCGCGCAGCTGCTGGCCGACCGTGGCGTCCTGCGCGCCGGCCTGTCAGTCCAGGACGCCCGCGACGTGCTGTGGACGCTCAACTCCCTGGCCGTCCACGACCTGCTCGTCGTGCAGCGCCACTGGCCACCCGAGCGCTACCGCGACTGGCTCGCCGCCACCCTCGCCCGAGCGCTCCTGCCCGACCCCCAACCGCCAACTCGACCGCGACAGCCGCGGCCCCGACACCCCCCGCAGCCGAACAGCTCCGGCTGATCGCGCAGCACCACAGGATCGCTCAAGCCCTCCCACCGTCGGCAAGCATCACGGCCCCCAGTGACAGACCAATGGCCATCCACCCGGCATGCCATGACAGCGCCGGGTGAATTCCAGCCGGTCGGCTAGCTCGCCCATGCGGCTTGGAGCGCCTCGAGGGTGTCGGACAGCCCGGCGAGGGCCTACTGCCGCTCGCCTCTGGCGAGTTGCCGCTCCGCGTGCTGAATCCGCGTCTGGATCCTCGGCCTGCCGCTGCCCACGCTCGGTCAGCGGCCGGGCCAGCTCGGACGGGCCGCCCGCGGCCGGTACGACCGACTCGGCGTGGCGCACCAGGAGGATCTCCAGTTCGGCCGGCACACCAGCATGCTACCGGGCAAGGGTCCCCGGAGGGCCGGGAACCGCCCGAGGTCGTGTGGCACCGCGCCGCCCGCCGGGCGCCGGGGGAGCTTCGTCCAGGGGGGCTGGGTCGCACCGCGCTGCCCGTCGGCGCCGGCTGTCACCTGTGCACCCGCCGGCGGCGCTCGGCGGCGCGGCGGTCGAGGATGCGGGCCCGGCGGCGGGCGAGCGCCAGCAGGGCGGCCGCGAGCGCGGCTGGGCCCAGGCGGGCGGGGCCGGTCAGCTCGGCCGAGGCGCCGGGCAGGCCGGCCGCCAGGTGGGCGACCCAGACCAGGGCGGCCAGGAACGGGCCGGCGAGGCGGCAGGCGAGCGCGGCCACCGCCGGCGCGACCGGGGCGGCGGCCGCGGCGACCACGCCGAGCAGCATCGGCCCGGACGCCAGGGGCAGGGCGAGCAGGTTGGCCGGCAGGCTGGCCGGCGACACCCGCCCAAGCGCGAGCGCGAGCACAGGCAGTGCGGCGGCCTGCGCCCCGAGCGTCATGCCGATCCCGAGCCGGACCCGGTCGGGCAACCGGCCGGGCAGGACCCGCGCGACCGGCGGGCCGACCCACAGCACCCCGGCGGTCGCCGCCACCGACAGCCGGAACCCGAGCGAGCCGAACAGGCCCGGGTCGGCGAGCAGCAGGAGCAGCACGGCCAGGCAGAGCGAGCGCCGGCCGCCCGGACCGCGGCCGGTGGCCACCCCGAGCAGCACGAGCACGGCCATCACACCGGCCCGGAGCACGCTTGGCTCCCATCTGGTCAGGAACACGAACAGGCCGATCAGCACCACGCCGATGACGACGAGCAGCGGGCGGCCCGCGCCGAGCAGGACCGCGATCCCGAGGCCGGCCGCGAGCACGACGGCCAGGTTGGACCCGCTCACCGCGACCAGGTGGGTGAGCCCGGCCGTCTCGAACGCGGTGCCGAGGTCGCCCGGGATGCGTGAGGTGTCGCCGAGCGCCATGCCGACCAGGAGCCCGGCCCGCTCGGGCGGGAGGCTCGCCGCCGCCTGCTCGCGCGCTGCCGCGCGCACCGCCTCGCTGGCCCGCAGCGGTCCTGGGGCCGGCCGGGACACCGACAGCACGACGGGACGGCGCAGGGTGACGGGCGGCTGCCGCCCGAGCCGGTCGGCCCGGCGCGCCCGCGCTACCCGGGCCCGGAGGCGCAGCCGGTCTCCGACCGCGAGCGGGCGCGTCCGGTCGCCGTCCAGCGCTACCCCGGCCCGCTCACGCGTCCGCCATGCCCGCCCGTCGAGCTCGACCCGGCTGATCGACAGCACCACCCACCGGCCCCCGAACCGTGTCGCACGCGGCTCCTCGGCCACCCGGGCGTCCACCACCACCGTGCCGCTGCCGAGGCCCGGCAGCACGCCCGCCCGTACCGCGGCCGCCCGGGCGCCCGCCACGGCCGCACCCGCGCACATCAGGGTGGCGAACGCGAGCACGCCGGCCAGGACCGGCCGCCCTGCCAGGCCGGGACGCCGGCCCGCGAGCGTTGCCCCGTCCGGTCGTGCTGTCACTGTCCCGGCCGGCCGACTCGCCGAGCCGAGGCGGCGGCCGGCGAGCAGCCCGCCGGCGAGGCAGGCCGTCGCGACCGCCAGGCCGGCGACCACCGGCGGGCGGCCCACTAGCTCGAACCGGGCGCCCGCTGCCACCCCGGCCGCGGCGGCGACCGCGAGCGCCACCCCGTCCGGGTCTGGGCTACGTGGTTCGGGCCCCTGAGGGCTACCACCCAAGGGGTCCGAACCACGACCTACGGGGCCCACGGCAGTCCGGTCGGGACCGGCGGGACGGAGCAGGGCGTGTGGACATCCGGTGCCGGGCCGGCCGGGATCGTCACCCGACCGTCACCAGGTCCTTGAGGACGGCGAAGCGGCGGTCGCCGATGCCGTCGACCTGGCGGAGCTCCTCGACCGACCGGAACAGGTGCGTGGTCCGGTAGGCGACGATCCGGTTGGCGGTCACCTCGCCGACGCCGGGCAGGGCGTCGAGCTGCTCGACGGTAGCGGTGTTCAGGTCGACCGGCCCGGCGGGCGCGCCACTGGTCCCGCCCCCGCCGCCCGTGGCGGCGGGTGGCGGTGGGTGCTCGCCGCGGGCCGGGACCCGGATCTGCTCGCCGTCGACCACCTTCCTGGCCAGGTTGACGGCGTCGAGGTCGGCGCCCGGGGCCGCGCCGCCCGCGGCCTGGACGGCGTCCAGGACCCGGCTGCCCGCGGGCAGCCGGACCACCCCGGAGCGCCGCACCCGGCCGACGACGTCCACGGTGACGGTCTGGCCGGCCCCGGCCGGTCCGGCGCCGCCCCCTGGCGTGACGGCGGGCAAGGTCCCGCCGACCGGCCCGGCGCCGTACGCCCCCGCCTGCTCGTCCGGGCCGGCCAGACTCGGCTGGTTCGCGCCCACGGGGGGGCCGGCCGGGCGGGCGGCGCCGCGGGCCCAGAGGGCACCCGCGCCGGCCAGCGCGACCAGCGCGATGACCGCGACGGCGGCGCCCTGGCGCCCGACGCCCGCGAGCAGCCCCGCGAGCCGGGTGCGCCAGGACTCCGGCGGCAGGACGAACGGCGGCTGGGTCGGCATGCTGGTCCTCCCGGTCCTGCCGGGCCGCCGGCACGGCGGCCCGGTCGGGTGTCAGTGGCATGCCGACCGTAGCCCGCCCCGGGCCCGCCGTCCTCGGGCCGTCCACAGCCTCCAACCTGCCGGTGGGGCTGACGGCAATGCCGGTCAGCCACCGCTCCGCGTCGCGCACACACGACATGCTCCCAGGTCAGGACGGTGCTTCCCAGATCAGGGACGGTGCTTCCCAGATCAGGGACGGTGCTTCCCCGCCTGGCTGACCGGCATTGGGGCCAAGGGCGCGCCGCCGGACAACCTGGCCAGGTCGAGTGCGCTCACCTCGGGACGCTGGCGCTGGAACGACCAGGTTGTCGGCCGGCGAGCCCTAACTAGGCGCCGGGAACCGGGCGACGATCAAGGAGTGCGATGACTAGGGCGGGGCGACCCTAGTTCCTGAAATTTCGCGCCCGCCTGAGGCCGATCTCTCCACCAGCATGATGATCGAGGAGCGCCTCGCCCACGGCTACGCCGAGCTGGCCGACCTGTACCAGCGCCTCTTCCGGGTGACTGCACGCGGTCAGGCGGTCGCCTTCACCGGCCGGGTCCGCGGCGGTGAGCCGGAGACCGCGCCGACCAACGTGCTCATCATCGACGCCATCACCGCGCTCGAGCAGCTCGTGCTCGACCTGGAAGCCGGGCTGCGTGACGCGCTCGGCTTCGCCCAGGCTCAGTACGTCGCCCGCGGCGACCGGGAGCACGGCGGCTGGGCGCTGGACCCGCGCGTGGGGGCGGCGCTGGGCTGGCTGGCCGACGCCGCCACGACCGTGGTGGCGGCTGGCTACGGCGAGCACTGCGTCGGGCTGCTGTACGGCAACGCCGACACCCGCGGCGCCATCCCGCAGGCGCGCAGCCTGCTCGGCCTGTCGGAGCGGCCGGTGCGCTTCCAGCGTGACTGCCCCATGTGTGGCTGCCGGTCGCTGCTCGCCCCGCGGCCGAGCCAGGGCGTGGTGGTGTGCGTGAACCCCCCCTGCCGCGACGCCGAGGGTCGCCAGCACCGCTGGTCGGTGGACGACTGGTCGCCATACGCGGTAAGCCCGGCATGATCGTGCGCGACACCGCGCTCGTCGACACGCTCGCGGCGGGGGTCGCGGTCGGGAGCCAGCCAGCTCGCATCCGCCAGTGGGCACACCGCGGGCTGCTCGCCTGTCAGGGGCGCGACCATCGGGGCCGGGCACTGTACCGACTGGCGGACGTCTACCAGGTCGATCTTTCGGTGGAGCGCTGGCGGTCGAGCTTGATGTTGCCGGCGGGGTCGGTGCGGACCACGAGGTTGTCAGCCATCCACCGCATCACCGGGTTGCGAGGTTGTCCCGAGGTCCGTGGGATTTGCGGTGGGGTCCTCCCCGGAGCGCCTGACATGCCACGCTCCGAGGACCGCCAAGTCCAAGGAGGAGGACCCCGCATGCAAGACTCCCACACCCACGTGTCGGCCGACGACACCGCTGGCGACCCCAGCCCGCTGCGGCTGGCCGGTGCCGGGGCGCTTGGGCTGCCGGAGCGGCTGGCCGGCCGCCTGGATGAGCACCTGGCCGCCTTCGTGGCACACATGCGCCAGGGGCTGCTGGCCGCCTCGACCGCGGTCGGCCTTGAGGTCATGGATGAGCTGATGGCCGCGGAGGTGACCGAGGTGGCCGGGCCGAGGGGCAAGCACGACCCGCAGCGGGTGGCGATGCGGCACGGCACCCAGCCTGGCACGGTCACCCTCGGCGGGCGGCGCCTTGCCGTCCGCCGACCGCGGGTCCGCACCACCGGCGCCGGCGCCCACGAGGTCCAGCTCGAGTCCTACACCGCGTTCACCTCGACCGACCTGCTCGCTGAGGGGATCGTGGCCAGGATGCTGGCGGGGCTGTCCACCCGCCGCTACCCGGCCGGGTTGGAGCCGGTCGGCCAGCAGGTCGACGCCCAGGCCAGCGGGACCAGCAAGTCGGCGGTCTCGCGCCGGTTTGTGACGGCGACCGCCGAGCGGCTGAGTGAGCTGCTGGCACGGCGGCTGGACGAGGAGCGCTGGCTGGTGGTGTTCCTGGACGGCTTCGGGATGGGTGAGCACCTGCTGGTCGGCGCGCTGGGCGTGACCGACGACGGCACCAAGGTCCCCCCCGGGGTGGTGGAGGGCACCACCGAGAACAAGGCAGTCTGCACCCGCCTGGTGGCTGACCTGGCCGAGCGTGGCCTGGACGCCTCCCGGGGTGTGCTGTTCGTCATCGACGGCGGCAAGGCCTTGGAGCGGGCGATCCGAGCCGTGTTCGGCCGCAAGGCGCTCATCCAAAGGTGCCGTCAGCACAAGGAACGAAACGTCACTGACCACCTGCCCGAGGCCGAGCGGCCGCTGGTCCAGCGGCGGCTGCGCGCCGCCTGGGCACTGGCCGACGCCGACCACGCCCAGCACGAGCTGGAAGCGCTCGCCCGCAGCCTTGACCGCCAGCGGCCCGGCGCTGCCGCCTCCCTGCGCGAGGGGCTGGCCGAGACCCTGACCGTCACCCGGCTGGGCGTCGGCGGCAAGCTGCTGCAGACCGTGGAGTCGACCAACCCGCTCGAGTCGATGATCGAGATCATCCGCGACCACGCCGGCCGGGTGAAGCGCTGGAGCTCAGGCGAGATGGCGCTGCGCTGGGCCGCCGCCGGCATGCTCGCCGCCGAAGCGCAGTTCCGCCGCGTCAAGGGCTTCCAGGAGCTGCCCCAGCTCGCCCTGGCACTGGAGCGGGCCACCGCCGACGAGCCCGGCCGCTCGACCTGGCTGTCGGTGCCTGACCGTAGGATCCATCATGGAGGCCCCACCGAAATCCAACGGCGAGCGGGACATCCTCCAGCTCGGGCACGACCCGGCGCCACTCGGCCTTGGCCTCACGGTCCAGCCAGGTCGGCGGCTCCGGGGCGTCGCGGACGAACTTCGGGCCTTCGTTGACCGGCCGCCCGGCCGAGTCCTTGCCCGGCCCGCAGCCATTGAGCAGCTTCAGGCGCGCCGGCTTCGCGACCGTGCCAGGCATGGACCATTCCTCCTGAATGCGCCATAGCGCGGCGTGTGGATCAGCGTTACCGTCCAGCGGGTGCCTGTTTGCTCCGTCTGCTTCTGCCCGGCCACCACCACCAACGACACCGCCGCAGGGAGGAACACTCTGCGATGCCTCGTCGGCGGAGAGTCCGTCCCACTATCGTGCTGGTGGCGCTGGTCATGCTCGGGCTCGCGTTCCCCACGGTGCTGGTAGCGATTGTGGAGAGCTACGAAGGCCCACCAGCCACGCCGACCACCACGCTCAGTGCCTGCTGGGAAGGCACCGCTAGGTACGAAGGCAAGATGGCCGGCGGCTCCCAGTGGAATGGCTTCTTCACGGGGCGGCCGTCCGCAGGGCCAACGGTGCTGCGCCGAGGCGTTCGAGCGGTCGGACGTGCCTCACGACCTGCGGACGGCAGCGTGGCAACCGTTCCTCGACGCCTGCCTGCACGCAAGGAACAACAGCACCTGGGGGCCAGATGCCACCCAGCCCTAACCACCCGACCTGCCGCAGGACGCTGCTGCAGCACGCCCGCAGCGCCCTCCCCAGCTAGTCCACGACCGACCTGCCGGGGGAAAGAACCCTTTCTGAATCGCGACCTGCTGTGCACGGGTGCGTCTGCCCACCCGGCGGTCTTCTGGCCCCGAAACGCCGCGATTCGGACGCCCTGGTGGCTTGCGACCGAGGTGGCAAGGTGGCAGACTAGCCACGCCCGAGGGCCGTCACGCAGGGTTGCACGGTCGATCTGCCCTCCCCTGCATGACGTCGGTCGATCAGACCGACGGCCGGTTGACCACCGACCATCGCCCCAACCGACTCGAGAGGTAAGGATGTGCCCCATGTCCGCTGACAGCAGGAAGGCGATGACACTGCGCCTTCCACCCGAGCAGGCCAGCACCCTTGAAGCGGTCGCCCAGGTCAACGGCGTGACCGTGGCCGAGGAAGTCCGCGCGGCGATCCAGGCTCGGATCGACGCCCTACGCGCCGACCCGGACTTCCAGGCCCGGCTCCGTGACCACCTCGAGCGCAACCAGGAGATCTTGAAGGGACTGGCCTCCACATAGGAGGCATCAATGCCCACGCCGCCGCACGACGTGCAGTACCTCGACCTGGCCGACTACCTGTACCTGGCTGGGGCCGCACTGGATGTCGCGCCTGAGGATCTGTTCCACACCACCGACCTCGCCCTAGCGGAGTCCGCGCTGCACGCGCCGGCCGCGACCTTCGCAGGGATCGAGTTCTATGGCGACCTGGTGAGCAAGGCCGCGGTCTTGGTGATCCGCCTGGCCAAGAACCACCCGCTGCTCGACGGCAACAAGCGCGCGGCGTACCTGGCCATGCTCGAGTTCCTGGCGCGCAACGGACGGCGCTTCGTGGCCGCCGACGTGGACCAGACCATCGACATGATGGTCAAGATCGCTGGCAGCGCGGTTGGCCAGGACGAGGTCGAGGACTGGATCCTGCGCCAGCTCGGGTGACCGTCACGTCGGGGCGGGCAGCGCGGCGAGGGTGGCCAGCTCGTCCACAGCCTCGACGGCGACGAGCACGATCACCTCATCGGCCGCGCAGGGCACGCCGAGCACGGACTCGGGGTCGCCGAGGCACGCCGCCGGGAGACCGACCAGCCGCCAGCCCGTCTCGCGCGCCTGCTGGTGCATCGTGTCGAGCACCGCGGCCAGGGTCCGGGCGAGCGCGGCCTCGTCGTCAACGAGCGCGCACGGCAGCGGCACGGCGCAGCGGAGCAGCGGCATGCGGGTCCCTTTGGTCGGTGCGGGCGCGGCCGAAGCCACCGTCGACCCGGACGGTGCGCGAGTTGTGGCAGGGGCCGCAGCGGGGCTTGAGGCGGTGCCAGGCATCGGGGTCGGGCACACCCATCGCGACAAGGTCGCGCCGGGCAACGGGGTCGTGGTCGGGGACGGTGGCGGGGGCACCGCAGTCGATGCAGATGGGGTGCGCCGCCAGGTAGGCCGCCGATGTCTGCTGCCACGCCGTGCCATAGCCCCGGCGGGCGGCCGAGCCGCGGCGGCGTTCCTCGGCACGGGCGTGCGCAGGGCAGCGGCGGCCACGGGCGACCAGCGCGGGACAGCCGGGCGCGGCACAGGGGCGCGCGGGTGCGGTGGGCATCAGGATCATGACCGAGCCGGAGACGCGAAACGGCCGGTGGGCACCGGCCGCTGGGCAGAGTCGTCCTGCTCGCGTGGAGTGTGACAGGCACCCGATTTGCTCGTCAAACACCGCCGCCGTACCGCACGGGGCGAGGTTCGCGGCGGGCCTTCTCGACGGCGCCATTGCCGCCGTCATGGCCCTGGACCGGGCGCTGCGGCACGCCCACCGCGCCCGGTCGGCCTATCCGTGATTTGTTGGATCCGGCACGACGGAGGGAGCCCTCATGCTCGCTACCTGCAGAAGTCCTCCTCCAGGCTGCCGACCGCAAGGGCACGCGACCTGCGCCTTTCCCGAACTCAACAAACCACCGTTAATTAACTAACGGCGGATCCGCCTGGCGAGGGCGCGCAGGCCCCGGCCGAGCAGGATGAGCAGCCTCATGAGCAGGTCCTCGGGCTTGCCCGGGCTGCCATGGGCGCTGCTGTCGGCGATGAACGGCTGGTTCGGGTCGGGCTGACGGGCTGCCCGCTCGGCGTCGATCATCGCGGTGTCCTCCAGGGACCGCGGCAGCTGACGATGCCAAGCATGCTCGGCTGGAGCATCGCTGTCGAGCGGCCTGCAGGGAATCCTCCGCCATCAGCGGAGAGGACGTCACCTCGCGGTGACGACGTTGACGAGCTTGGGGGGCACGACCACGACCCGGACGACCGGCCGGCCGCCCATGGCGGCCCTGACCTTGGGCGAGTCGAGGGCGGCCGCCCGCAGGGCGTCCTCGCCGGTGTCGGGTGCGACCTCGATCCGGTCGCGCACCTTGCCGTCGACCTGCAGGACGCAGGTGACGCGCTCGGTGCGGACCAGCTCGGCGTCGTACGCGGGCCAGCGC
Source organism: Actinomycetes bacterium (assembly GCA_036000965.1). Classification (NCBI taxonomy): domain Bacteria; kingdom Bacillati; phylum Actinomycetota; class Actinomycetes; species Actinomycetes bacterium. Next base: position 3,759 of record DASYUT010000206.1, on the reverse strand, counting down.
CGAAGGTGCACCGAGGTGGAGTTGCCGAGCACCCGCCACAGCTCCTCAGTCACGAACGGGGCCAGGGGGGCGAGCAGGAGCACCAGCCGCTCGGCGGCCTCGCGCCGCTCGGCCGCGCTCCCCCGCGCCTGCCTGAGCGCGTCGGTCAGGCCGTTGGTGAGCACCATCAGCTTGGAGATGGCGGTGTTGAAGCGGAACCGCTCGAGGTCGTCGGTGACCCCCTTGGTGGTGCGGTGGGCGAGCCGCACCAGCTCCGGGTCGGGCGCGCCCTCCTTTCCGCGCGACTGTACGCCGTGGACCGCGCGCCAGACCCGCTGGACCCAGCGGGTGACGCCCTCGGTGGACACGTCGGCCCAGTCGACGTCGTCCTCGAACGGGCCGGCGAACAGTATGGTCAGGCGGGCCACGTCGGCGCCGTGCTCGTCGATGATGGCGGAGGGCTCGACCAGGTTGCCGCGCGACTTGCTCATGGCGGCGCCGTGCATCACGACCATGCCCTGGTTGAGCAGGGCCTGGAAGGGCTCGGTGAAGGGGACCAGCCCGAGGTCGTGCAGCACCTTCACGAAGAAGCGGGAGTAGAGCAGGTGCAGGATGGCGTGCTCGATCCCGCCGGTGTACTGGGGCACCGGCATCCACCTGGCCACCCGCTCGGGGTCGAACGGGCGGTCGGGGTCCAGCCCGGTGTAGCGGAGGAAGTACCAGGAGGAGTCGACGAACGTGTCCATGGTGTCGGTCTCGCGCCGGGCCGGGCCGCCGCAGCTGGGGCAGTCCACGTTGACGAACGCCTCGGAGGTGGCCAGCGGCGAGCGGCCCTTGGGCTTGAACTCGGTGACGTCGTCGGGCAGCAGCACGGGGAGCTGATCGTCGGGGACGCCGACCTCGCCGCACTCGGGGCAGTGGATGATGGGGATGGGGCAGCCCCAGTAGCGCTGCCGCGAGAGCAGCCAGTCGCGCAGGCGGAAGTTGACCGCGAACCCGCCGAGCCCGCGCGCTTCGAGGTCGGCGGTGATCCGCTGGATCGTCTCGTCGGCTGGGAGCCCGTCGTAGGGGCCGGAGTTGACCATGACCCCGTCGTGGCCCATGGCGTGGGTCATCGTGCCCGGGTCCAGGGGCGGCGCCGGCACCCACTCCTCGGTCGTCGCGTCCCATTGCCGCTCGGGCTGGACGACCACGCGCACGGGCAGCCCGTACTTGCGGGCGAACTCGAAGTCGCGCTGGTCGTGGGCTGGCACTGCCATGATGGCGCCGGTGCCGTAGTCGGTGAGCACGTAGTCGGCCGCCCAGACCGGGATGCGCTCGCCGTTGACCGGGTTGACCACGTGCACGCCGAGGAACACGCCCTCCTTGTCCCGCTCGGTGGACAGCCGCTCGACCTCGGTCTCGCGCCCGACCCGATCCCGGAAGGCGATGAACTCCTGCTCGTAGGGGCCGCCGGCGACCAGCCGGGCGGCCAGCTCGTGCTCGGGGGCGAGCACGAAGAAGGTGGCCCCGTACAGCGTGTCGGGGCGGGTGGTGAACACGCGCACTGTCTCGCCCGTCTCGGCCACCGTGAAGTCGACGTGAGCCCCTGTCGAGCGCCCGATCCAGTTCCGCTGCATGGTGAGGACCTTGTCGCTCCAGTGGCCCTCGAGCCCGGCCATGTCGTCGAGCAGGCGCTCGGCGTAATCGGTGATCTTGAAGAACCACTGGGTCAGCTCGCGCTTCTCGACCAGGGCGTCGCAGCGCTCGCAGTGGCCGTTGATCACCTGCTCGTTGGCGAGCACGGTCTGGTCGTTGGGGCACCAGTTGACCGGCGAGGCCTTGCGGTAGGCGAGGCCGCGCTCCCAGAAGCGCAGGAACAGCCATTGCGTCCAGCGGTAGTACTCCGGGTCGCTGGTGTTGAACGCGCGCGACCAGTCGAACGAGATCCCGAGCCGGCGGAAGGTGGCCCGCTGGGTGTCGATGTTCTGGTAGGTCCACGTCTTGGGATGGGTGCCGCGCTTGATGGCGGCGTTCTCGGCCGGCAGGCCGAAGGAGTCCCAGCCGATCGGGTGGAGGACGTTGTTGCCCTGCATCCGCCTCAGGCGCGCGATCACGTCGCCGCCGGAGAACGCCTCGAGGTGGCCCATGTGGAGGTCGCCGGAGGGGTAGGGGAACATGTCGAGCGCGTAGAACCGCGGGCGGGTCGTGTCGCTCTCGTCCGCCCGGTACAGCGCCTGCTCCTCCCAGGCCGCCGACCATTTGGGCTCGGCCTGCTGCGGGTCGTACCGCTCCGCGTCCACCGTGGGGTCCACCTCTCCTGACAAGTTCGGCCCAGCCGTTCTTTTTTTCTTCCTCCGAGCCAGCATAACAGCAGGCCAGCCGTGGTCTGGCATGGTACTGGATCGAGGGGATCGGCCCATATCGGGTGATCGCCTCTGGACATCCCGACCGGAGCAGTGCAAAGTCTCCGCCCATATCGACGAAGTCGTTCAAGCCGGACGTAGCTCGCTAGGTGGCAAGCGGGCATCGCCCCCATACGTCCCATCTGAGGGGAGGCAGGATGGTATCCGCTCGCAGGCGGGTCGGGGCTCCCAGCCCCTATCGTGCGGCGCTGCAGAACTGGCAGCAGCCGCGCGCGTACGAGCCTCAGCTTCGCCCCAGCAGTGCACCTCCTACCGACGACATCGAGGTGCTCCTGCGCACCACCGAGGTCGCGCGCAGGCTGCAGGTGAGCGCCCGAACGGTGCTGGCCTGGGCACAAGCTGGGAAGCTGCCGAGCATCCTGACGCCGGGCGGCCACCGCCGGTATCCGGTCCAGGGTGTGGAACAGGTACTGGCCACCATGACCGCCGCCGGCGAGCAGCGCATCGACGAGGATCGCCGCCGCTAGCTCGACCCGTCGGGGAGCCGGTGCCGGCGTGCTCACACGCGCCAGCGCCGGCTTCCCGATCCGGTTCACGACCGGGCCGATGCCGCATGCCGATCGGCCTTCTGCGCCACTGGGTTGACCTGCGCCACTGGGTTGACCTGCGCCACCGGGTTGACCTGCGCCACCATTGGGCAGTCTGGGCCATTTCCATCGGCGTGGTGGCCAGTTCGCGGCGATGGGCTTTCTGGCACCCGGTGCTTGTTTGGCCCGGAAGATCGGTGATATGTCTGCTCTCGTGAGCCTTCCGACCACCGCAGCATGGGTCTGGCACACCGGCCCGCGGCCGGTTCCCGGCCTGGACGCGGTGTTCGTGCGTTGCGCCAACGGGGCCAGCGGCGCCGGGAGCGGGAACTTCGACTTCGCCCGTAACTGGCGGAGGTGGAAGGCGGATGGCCGCACCCGGGTGATCCCCTGGACCTGGTTCGGTCCGCCGTCGAGCTCCAACGGCTCGGCCTGCGCCGACGTGCTGCACCAGATCGCCCCGGGCGAGCCGGTCTACATCGTCGACATCCAGTACGACCCGCCCGCCGACCAAGTGGTCACGTTCGCCAGGCGGATGCGCAAGCTCGAGCCGAGCGCCAAGCTCGGCTTCACCAGCTACCCCACCCGGGCCGAGGCGGAGGGCAGAGGCGGCGTCCCCTGGGACACGTGCGTGGACGCCTTCGACTTCGGCCTGCCCCAGGTCTACAACGCGAGGCAGCGCGCCTCACTGCTCAAGATGAACAGCCCGGTCGTCGCGGACATGGGCGGCAAGCCGATCCACGTGGCCGTGTTCCCCGACGCCGACGCCGGCTGGGCGGAGAGCGCGCAACTCGGACTCCTGCGCCACCTGGGCACCTCCGCGTGGTCGCTCGACCAGTCCAGCTTCG